>JAIMAU010000026.1 GCA_023511795.1 Armatimonadota bacterium
CTTCTATCCTGGATTAACAGCTACTTTCTCGGCAACTTGTTAGCAGGAAGCAATCCGTAGATTTCATATAAGTAATTCGCTGATTGCACAAGTGAATGATGCGAGCGTTTGCCCAACGCTTCAAATTAAAGGACAAGTGTCACATGGCTACCTATTATTTTGCTTCTTCAAGTCTGCCCTCACGATGCGCAGAAAGGTATCCGGCGCAGAACTCGTCCTTCCCTAAGATTGCTTCCGATGCATAGATTAATGCCATAAGTTGGCGATCAAGTGGGTCGATAATTGCAGCGTCAATTCCTGCTTCAAGACACATCACAGTAAAAGCTTGATTTAGGAATTTTCGCGCAGGCAAACCGTGAGAAACGTTGCTAATGCCGGCTATCGTCTGAACATCCGGGCGCTCCGCCTTGACTGTACGTATGGTGTCGAGAACCGCCTTCCCGTATTGCGGACCCGTAGCTACCGGGTATACAAGTGGGTCTATATAGATATCCTCAGGCTTTATCCCAGCGTTTGTAAGTTTTTCAATCAATACACGTGCAATACGGATGCGGCCCTCATAGTCATGAGGTATGCCAGCATCATCCATGCAAAGCGCAACAATTTTTGCGCCGAATTCCTTTATCAGCGGGATAGTGCTTTCTAGGCGGGCGGTCTCCGCAGTAACAGAATTAATGAATGCTTGACCCTTGTGAACCTTAAGAGCACGCTGAACAGCTTCAAGGTTTGGGCTGTCAATTGAGAGCGGCACATCGAGTGCATTTTGAATTGTAGTAACAAGCCACCCCAGAGCTTCAGGTTCACCTTCGGTAAGCGTGCCTGCATTTACATCAATGTATGTTGCACCTGCTTCTTTTTGCTTGCGTGCGAGGTCAACTATATATTCAGAATCTCTTTCTTTTACTGCTTTTTCAATAACCGGCTCTCCTTTAATCTTGCGACTAGTGTTAATTCTTTCTCCGATGATAAGCATTTGTTAATCCTCCGACAGTTTTGTTATTTTGTGAAAAGCTAGAATTTCGAGAATCGAATGCTATCCCAGCTTCAATTTAAATGCCAACAAAAGTCCACAGATACTTTTGGCATCTAAAATAACACCCCTGCAAATCATTTCGACCGCATCTTTAAGCTTGATGGTAACGACTTCTAAAAATTCGTCGAAATCCCTTTTCTCCGAAACTTTCTGCAAATCCTCTGCAAGAAAAGTGTGAAGCATTTCAGTTGAATAGCCAGGCGACAGGTATGAGTGAAACATCTCCGTCAGCTTCCCAGGATAGTATCCAATCTCCTCAGCTAATTCTCGGCGGGCGCAATCTGCGGGGTCTTCACCGTCCTCAAGCGTACCTGCAGGAATTTCAAGGAGCTCCGACCCGACAGGTTGCCGAAACTGCCTGACCATCACAACCCTTTCGTGGTCGAGCATTGGAACAACCGCTACGGCACCCTTATGTTCTACTACCTCTCGCGTCGTTCGCCGCCCATTCGGCAGTTCAACCGTATCAACGCGCAGGCTTACAATCCGACCCTCGAAGATCCGCTTAGATTCTATGGTTTTCTCTTTTATATTCATGATTCACCAAGAATTTCAGCCGCCACAACGCCCGCGGCTGATGCTGCAAGGAAAAATTCCATATCTTCATCAACTGACCTACCCATCGTTCTAACGTCGATTCCAAGTTTCTTAAGTTCCTCAATACCTACCTCGGCGTTAACTATGCGAAGTTCGTGTCCGACCTTCGAAAGCGCTGGTTCAATTGCCTTGCGGACGATTGCAAGGCGTTCAAGCGACATTTCTGGCAGTGGCACAAGCGCTTGGGTGAGAGCAATTTCGCCGAGAACGGTCGCCGTGTGGTGGCTAAGTCCGCGGTGGCGTTCCCTGGTGTCGGCAAAACTAATCCGAGGCACAGCGATTGCTATCCCGCCAAGTATATTACACGCATTGATTGCCTCTCCCTGCCCAATTCCTGAAAAACCGTATTTGCAACTTGTGCCCGCATTGCCAGGGCCTTGGCTGACGATTGCAACATCAGCCTCAGCTACTTGCTTAGCTACTATCAATGCAGTGAAGATATTGATTGCCTCGAAGTCGCCTCCAAACGCTTGCCCACAGGTAATTGTAACATCGAGCAAATCCTTGCCCTTCAATTCCGCCACCAGTCTACTCAGCGCAATTGGTAGAGCGGCGCCATCTGTCATTACATAGGCAAGACGCATGTTATGAGCCGTCAGCGCTTTAAAAGCAGCGGCAGCCGGCGCAATTTGACTGTGAAGTTCACAGCAGATAACTGGCATTCTTCCCAAAGTTTTGAATGCAAGCACGCGATCACGGGTATTAGGGTCATCCTCCTCGGCAGCAACTACGGAAAGTTGATGAGGCATATATCGAAGCTTCATGACCCTGCCGGGTGAGATTACCTCTTCTTGCTCAGGACGAGTCATGTTGCAAATAATGAAGTGAAATCCGCCTGTGCCAAGATTTAAATCTACAGCTGTGGTATTAATCAGAACCTCATCGCCCGGTAAGACACGGCCAACTAGGTCGGGGTAGCATATAGCTTTTTCGTGCTTGCCGCCAACTTCGACGAGAAGCTCAACTGCTCCCTTGCGCTCAGAAATTACTTCAAGGACCCTGGCTTTTCTTCTATTTAGCATGGGTTAGTACTTTTAATCTCCATTAGCCTTAAGAAAGCGCCATTATTATTTGGCAATCAAGCACCAGCCGCTACTTCAATAAGTGCAACCGTCATCTCAGCGGACTTCACAAAATCTGAAATATCGATGTATTCTTCAACGCTATGGGCTTTGTCATAGCCGACCCCTATGACAGTTGCTGGCAGCCCGTGAGCGTTAAATATATTCGCATCGCTTCCGCCACCGGTTTCATGCATCTCAGGCTCGATTCCGACCCTACGCGCCGCTGTAACCGCAAGCCTTACCACTTCATCGTCGTGCGAAAGCCTGTAAGAATGATAAGAGCGATCTATTTCGATTTCAATTCCTGCACCCATTTCCGCGGCTGCTTCGTGAAATACCTCAATCATATGCTGAACTTGCGCATCCAACTTCTGCTCGTTTCGGCTGCGAGCCTCAGCTTTAACCTCACAATACTCTGGCACGATATTTCGAGCGGTTCCGCCGCTAATAACACCAACGTTAGCCGTAGTCTCGAAGTCGATGCGTCCTATCCGCATATTGGCAATAGCCTTGCTTGCAGCTACTATAGCGTTTACTCCATCTTCAGGCCGAGCCCCGGCATGCGAAGCACAACCGTAAACCTTAGCAAGAATATTATCGTGCGAAGGTGCAGCTATCGTTACGCATCCAACAGGCTTCCCCATGTCATAGACGAAAACACACTTTGAGGATATGACACTATAGTCTAAGTATTTCGCGCCTAAAAGGCCAATCTCCTCGCCGATGGTGAACGCTATTTGGAGGTCTCCATGAGGGATTTTTCTCTCATTTACGACATTCAAGCCCTCAAGAATTGCGGCAATTCCAGCTTTATCGTCAGCTCCAAGAATGGTTTTGCCATTCGAGCGGATGGTATCACCATCCATAATATATCCCCAGTTTTCAGTTGGGGAAACGGTATCCATGTGCGCGGTGAACATAATTGGCACGGCGCCTTCAACCGAACCTTTCTTTGTTGCAATTACGTTGCCGGTATTGCCTCCTACTTTCTCACCTGCTCTATCAAGCATAACCTCAAAGCCGAGACTCTTCAGCTCTTCGGTTAATACATCTGCCAGAGCTTTTTCATGCTTCGCTGGGCTGCTGATTGCTGCAAGGCCCAGAAATTTATTCACCAGCCGCTCTCTATTTATTACCATTTGACTCCTCCGATTTCACCTCTTTCTCCGTCAAACCACAACGAAGGAAACCTATCTGACGCTGTGTTAAACTTTTATGTTTTAAATTTTGGCATTCGCTTTATGTATCACGCATTGATTTACATAGTCTGCGTTACTTTGCTTAAGCCGCGCGGGTTGTCGGGGTTATAGCCCTTGGCTAACGAAAGATACTGTGCAAATAGCTGGCCTGCAACTATATAGACAAGCGGACTAAAAACCTCATTCACGCTTATTGGCAACTTGATTGGTGTTTTTGCCTTTTCGAGAATCCCATCTTCTGTGGAAACAACAATCATTTCAGCTTTCTTCTCAGCCAGTTTCTCCGATAGCTCAAACATCGAATCGTAGCCTCTGCCTTGTGGCGCATAAAGGAAGACCGGGAATCCTTCTTCGATAACAGCAATTGGGCCGTGCATAATCTCGGCCGCAGACAGAGGATTAGCCACGACGTAGCATGTCTCCTCAAGCTTCAGGGCAGCTTCCTGACATGTTGCTTGGTTTAATCCACGCGCTGTTATCATGCACTCAGACATATATCTATATCGCTCAACACACTTGGCGATGTCTCCTTCGATGGAAAATACAGACGCCATGGCAACCGCCGCAGACCGAAGCCCATCGAGCATTTCATGTTTTTCACCTAAAGCACTTGATATCAAATAGATTAATGCCAGAGTTGACATGTAGGTCTTAGTTGCTGCTATGCTTTTTTCCTCACCAGCATGACAGAGGAGGCAATAATCTGAAACATTAGCAAGGCTCGACCCCTCGGCGTTGGTTATGCCGGCGGTGAGTGCACCCATTTCTCGCGCCTGCCTCAATACTTCAACAACATCGGTTGACTCACCAGACTGTGAGATGCCAAGAATAAGATACCGAGATAGGTCGAGCTTTGAGCGATAAAGTGTAAAAACCGATGGAGCAATTAAGGCAACCAAAACGCCATTAACTATTTCGAATACATATTTTGCAAGCGTAGCCGCATTGTCCGATGTGCCACGTGAAGCAATGCCAATAGCATTGATGCCTCGTTCTTTCATTGCGCGGCAAAGGCCAAAGGCGTTATTAAGCTCCGAGCCAATAACCCTTTCGATAATTGCCGGCTGCTCGTGGATTTCGTCAAGCATATAAGACATAGCATTGACTCCTAGAAATGGTCTGGCCCCCAAAACACTGGTTTTTGCTTCGGAAAGAGGGCTGAAATAATCTTATGCGCCTCCAAAGTTGTTTTAACCTGCAATTCATCCGCCGATTTAAATCCAAAAATCAGACTAAACAAGTCCTCTTGAGAAACTTGCACATGCACAGGGTCATGTGCTCCGAGATTTACTTGATTGTCGCTTACCGTAAGCTCAAGGCTACCAAATTCAGTATCCAAGCTAATGGCCCCCGAAAGAAGCATATTGTTTCGAGCACGCAGATTCAACTCATGCATTAGTCTCCCACCTAGCGTACGAATATCAATTAGCCGATACATTCCACTGTAATATTCTCGCAGCTGTAGTTCGTCCGAAACTTTCCGAAGGGCCTTTAGAACATGGGGTTCTTGCGGAACATTACACCATAAACCTTGAGCACCCATGTTTCTTGCTCTAGCCGCCGCATACGTGATTAGAAGGTCGAAGCATGCCTCCTGCCCTGGAAGACAACCTATCTCGCTGATTCTGAAAGTATCCTTGTCTGATGGAGAAAATACATAACCGATGATTGTCCCCCCTCTTTCGGCTACTATCGTATTATCCGGCGGCCCAAATCTAGGCTGAACATATCCTTTCCAATAATCTGTTGGTCGCCGCACGGTTAGCGGTCGAGCGGTATTGTAAGCTTGGTAAACCGCTTGAATGCCAGGGAAATCATCATCGGTACGTTGGCGTATGACATAGCCGCGCATCTCCAATGGCTTGATATTCTGCCTTAGCTTGCCCATAAGGTAACGCATCGGCACGGATTTCCAGCCAAGTCGCTCATAGAAGGGCTGAATGCCTGTAAATAACAGTGAGAAATCAAAGCCGCAGCGTCTCATTACGCGTATAGAGTCTTTGAGAAGTCGCGAGCTATACCCTCTTCCTCTATATTCAGGCAGTGTCGCCACATTAGCAATTCCACCCATAACAATATCTGCGACTCCAACGCCGACTAATCGCTCACATATCTGAACCGCGCTCACTAGTTTCCCATCGACGACGCACACCCTCGTGTATTCTAACTTGAACCGGGGATCTCCATAGAAGTAGGGAAGAAAATAATTCCGCCCAACGCGCTCAAAAACTGTTGCCCATAGATTCAAGCACTCGTCAAATTCATCAGGGCGAATTGCTCTGAACTCCTCAGGCATTATTTAACCTCTGCTTTGGGCGGCCATTCTCCTGATTTGATGATTTCGAGCCGCTCGCGAATCATTCCAGCAAGTTCAGAACTTGGTTCAATGGCGCAAACGGAACGAAAGACTTGATTCAATCCTTCTTCCTGAATCATCTGCTGGAGCTTTAGTGCTGCTTCGTCATCAGGATGGTCATATAACAATGCTGCCGCTGTGGCTAGACAAATATTATTGGGGCTAATCTTATACTCAATGCAGAGTTTGGCACTGCCAATCAATCGGTCGTCTGGGCCAAGCTTTCTAATCGGGTCGCGGGCTACTCGTGCCACTTGATCGCCAAGTGCGACATTTGAAAACCGACGAAGGAGATCATCAATGTGCTCCTTATGCTCCTCAGGCGTAAAACCGTGTCTCTTGATTAATGCCTCACCTGTCTCCGCAAGCGCGCCCTCAACGACTTTCCGAACGATAGGGTCGTTCATAGACTGATAGATATACTCAAATCCTCTCAAATAGCCCAAGTAAGCAGCTGCGGCGTGTCCGAGGTTATGGGTAAAAAGCTTTCTTTCGACGTAGGCCTCGAAGTTGTCATAGGGCTGCAAACCAACTATTGCCGGTATTTCGCCGACAAAACCTTTGCGGTCAACGGGCAGCTTTTTATACTCCTCGACAACAACAAGCAAAGGGTCGCGCTGCCGCTGCTCTTCCGTCATTACCGGAACCATTCTGCTAACCACCGATTCCACAAACCCCACGTGTTCTCGTACGTAGTCGGCATATGCAGAAGGCAACTCCTCGAGGATATATCCTCTTAGGACGTCGGAGGCATGCAGGAGGTTTTCGCAGATAATAATATTCAGCGAATCGCCAACTTTGGCATCGGCTCGAAGCTTGATACCTTTGGCAATTGAAGGAGCGACATGGCGCAAGACGTTAACGCCAACCGCTGTACATACAATTGATGCATCGAAAATTTCACAGGCAACAGCCTCTCGATTGTTTCCATGAACTGCGCGAACATTGCGAATTATTACAGTCTCTGGATGGTCGCTAGCTATTTCGATGGGGTACCAGCCGCGTTCGTTAATAAGATGAACGATTTCATCTACGACGTCTACAAATACTACCTCATAGCCTGACTCGGTAAATAATTGGCCTGTGAAACCCCTGCCGATGTTCCCTGCGCCGAACTGGACAGCCTTCTTCGCCATCTACCTACGCTCCCGCTTGTGCTTGATGGCTAGCTTGGCAGAGGAAGCAATGTCCGATGACGTCATGCAATACTTCGCCAAGAGTTCATGCGGTTTACCAGACTCCCCGAAGGTATCTGGGAGACCAACACGCTCAAGGGGAACTGGGAAGGCATCAATCAATACCTCAGCGATTGCACTACCAAGTCCCCCAATGACGCTGTGTTCTTCAGCAGCCACAGCACATTCGGTCTTGCGAACTGAGCCGAGAATGGTCTCGGTATCAAGGGGTTTTATCGTGCTTACGTTCACAACTTCGGCAGAGATGCCCTCCAGCACCAAACTTTCCGCCGCCTCCAAAGCCTCTGCTAGCATGATACCACATGCAAATATTGAAACATCATCGCCCGGGCGAACTATCACCGCCTCGCCGATTTGAAAGTCATAACTATCGTCAAACACCACCGGCACGGCAGATCGTCCAAGTCTCATATATACTGGCCCTTCAAAATCTGCGATTGCCATTACAGCCTTCTTTGTCTCAACAGCGTCCGCTGGAACAATAACCGTAATGTTTGGTAATGCTCGCATGATGGCAATGTCCTCATTAGCTTGGTGGGACGCCCCATCCTCTCCGACAGTGATTCCGCCATGGGTGGCGACAATTTTAACATTAAGTTCGGGGTAGCACACCGACATTCTGACTTGGTCCCAAACACGCCCACTTGCAAAAACAGCAAATGTACTTGCAAATGGAATCTTTCCACACGTTGCAAGGCCAGCCGCGGTTGAGATCATATTTGCTTCGGCAACACCCATATTGAAATGTCGATTGGGAAAAGCTTTGGAAAAAAGATTTGTTTTTGTAGATTTTGACAAATCAGCGTCAAGAACAACAACATTGGGGTTCTTCTTGCCCAATTCTACGAGCGCCTCTCCATATGCATCTCTTGTGGCGATTTTTTCAGGCATTTGTTTCTCCCTACTCTTTCATTACTCTAAAATCAATAGTTGACCTTAAGACACTGCAATTATAGTTTGAAAGAATGCGGCAAGAGATTCGCAAGAGTATAAGCCTCAACTCCTTCATCTGACACTAGGTAAACGTCCACATCCCCTTCAGTAGGCACAAATTCGGCGATTACCTGGCGGCATGCCCCGCATGGAAAAGCCCGGCTGCCAGCTGAATTTGCAACCGCAACTGCTTTAATTGTCCTTTCACCTTCAGAAATTGCCTTCAGGACGGCAACTCTTTCCGCGCAAATAGTGAGCCCAAACGATGCGTTCTCTACGTTCGCGCCGGCATAAACCCTGCCACTTTCACCTAGGACTGCGGCTCCGACTTGAAACTTGCTATAGGGTGCATATGCCATGTTTATGGCAGCTCTGGCTGCCTCTACCAACTTTTCACGAAACATATTTGAATTATTCAGCGTCTCCAGCCTCCAATTCAGCAAGGGCTTGGCAAACTTGTTCTTCGTTTGGGGCTTTGCCGTGCCAATCACACACGTTCTCCATAAAGCTTACGCCTTTGCCTTTAATTGTGCGCGCAATAATCATTGTAGGCTTGCCATCTACTCGAGCATCAGGGGAGAGTGCATCCAAAATCTGCGTGAAATCGTGGCCATCTATCTCAACTACATTCCAACCGAACGCTCGCCATTTATCAGCTAGCGGATTTACATCCATTACCTCGCAATTAAAGCCGTCTATCTGCAAGCCATTAAAATCAGTAATGGCAGTGAGGTTGTCCAGCTTGTAATGGGCGGCTGCCATTGCTGCCTCCCATATTTGGCCCTCCTGGGACTCGCCATCGCCAATCATACAGAAAACGCGGTAGTCTTTCCCGTCAAGTTTTCCAGCTAGCGCCATGCCGTTTGCTCCTGAGAGCCCCTGGCCAAGCGAACCAGAGGTAAACTCTACTCCCGGCAGCTTACCCAAAGCAGGATGCCCTTGGAGTCGGCTGTTGATATTCCGAAAAGTGATAATTTCTTCTTTGAGAAAGTAGCCGCTTTCGGCAAGCGCCGCATAGAGCACTGGGCATGCATGACCCTTACTGAGAACAAAGCGGTCGCGGTCCGGCCAATGTGGATTCTTCGGATCATGACGCATGACATGGAAATAAAGCGCCGTTACTATGTCAGCAGCTGAAAGTGAGCCACCCGGATGTCCTGACTGTGCTGCGCCAATCATTACTATGATGTCTTTGCGAATCTCTCGAGCCTGATTTTTTAACTTACGAATTAAATCTTCAGGATAATTTCCCATTCAAATTGACTCCTTCTCACAGCTTTCTCTTAGAGTGCTATTTTTCACGAAGTTTGACTATGGTTGCGCCCGTGCCGCCTTCGTCTTGTTCGCCAAGACGAAATGATTCCACCGCATGATGATTCGCCAAAAATTCCCAAACTGCCTTCCTTAATGCGCCAGTTCCTTTGCCATGAATTATTCGAACCGACGCCAAGCCAGCTAGATAGGCGTCGTCAAGATACTTGTCAAGATTTATAAGTGCTTGCTCAACCCTCTGGGCAATAAGCTTAAGCTCAGGCGAAATTTGGCCCACCTTCTCTGCTGAGATTTGAACAGCGCCTGTTGCTTTCTCGATTTTCTTTGATATGCTCTTGGCTGGTCTAAGCACACTGAACGGGACGCTCACTTTCATGCTACCCACCATGACCAATGCTTCTCCCTCTCCCGGGTCATTTAACAACTCGCCATCAACATTAAATGTAGTTACCCTGACTTGGTCCCCAGCTTTTAGAACGAATGGCCCCTCTGGCTCCTCCTTTTCTTCTGGAAGCAGTTCTTCCAATTCATCTCGGATTTCCTTTACCCGTTGCTTAAACTTCTTCCTATTTTCATCAATTTTCTTTGGCTGACTACCGATGCGCTTTAGGTCCTGAATTATCTGCTCTAACTCTTCAATCTTCTTGCGCACATGCCGGTCAATTTCCTCAGCGAGCTGTTGGCGTATTTCCCGACGAAGGATTTCAAGTTCCTCTAGGCGCTTTTCGTAGCGCCTTTTCAGCTCCTCAACGTCTCTTGAAATCCGCTCTGCGACTTGCTCACGCTCTGCCGCAGCACGGTGGGTTTGCTCAATCTTGCGAATGATTTCCTCAGATGATTCCCTGCCGCCAATCATCTCGCGTGCCTCCTGGATAATTTGAGGTGGAAGGCCAAGGCGAGATGCAATTGCTAGAGCATTGCTGCTCCCAGGAACACCAATCATCAGCCGATAGGTAGGCTGAAGAGTTTGGATATCGAACTCAACACTTGCATTTTCTATCCCTTTGCGAACAAAAGCAAATTCTTTAAGCTCGCCGTAGTGAGTGGTAGCTACAACCCTTACACCCTTCTCCATTAGATTATCAAGTATTGCCTTTGCAAGTGCGGCCCCCTCCGCCGGGTCGGTTCCTGCGCCAATCTCATCAAGTAGCACAAGTGAATTCTGGCTGAGATTGCGAATAATGTTCACAATGTTCCCCATGTGCGACGAGAATGTGCTAAGGGACTGCTGAATGCTCTGCTCGTCCCCTATATCTGCAAAGACCTTATCGAAGACTGCCAATTCGCTACCAGGATTTGCAGGAATGTGAAGGCCGCTTTGCGCCATCAGAGTGAGTAGTCCTACAGTTTTAAGGGCAACCGTCTTTCCACCAGTGTTTGGACCTGTGATGAGGAGAGCGGTAAAATCCTCGCCAAGACGAACATCAATTGGCACGACCTCGCCTTTTAATAGAGGGTGGCGCGCCTTTGTTATGTCAAGGCGACCTTCGTTGTTAAGCAGCGGCTCGGTTGCATTCATATCGCAACTCAGCTTTGCCTTTGCAGATATAAAATCGAGCCTCCCCAGCGCACCAAGTGTTACTGTAATTTCTGATGCACTAGACTTTACCATGCTAGATAGCCGTCGGAGAATTCTCTCAATCTCATGCTGCTCTTTTAACGCCAACTCCTTTAGCTCATTCCCCATCTCCACGACCGATGCAGGCTCCATGAAAACAGTTGCCCCGCTTGCACTGCTATCGTGAACGATACCGGGAAAATGAGGACGGTGCTCAGCTTTGATAGGAATGCAGTACCTATCGCCGCGTTGTATAATCACCGGGTCTTGTATCATTGTACGGAATTCGGCTGAGTGGATAATCGAATGAAGCCTATCTGTTAGGCGAGCATGAACGGCTTTCAATCTGCTTCGAATTCTGGCAAGGTCTGGACTAGCAGTATCACGTATTTCGCCGCTTTCGCTAATGCATTCGCCGACAGCCTCCTCAATTCGAGGGAAGACGCCGATATTTGCCGCGACCTCGGCTAGTTTTGGAAACATCTCTTGGCGTTTCTGAATGAAGCCCTTCAGTCTGCGGCCAGCCGCAAGTGTTTCGGCAACTTCAAGCAGGTCAGATGGACCGAGAACTCCGTCCATTGCCGCCTTATTTACATGAGGACGTATATCGTGGATACCGCCGAGAGGGAGCGGGCCTTCTTCTTGAAGGATTCTCTTTGCCTCTGTTGTTTCCCTTTGGCCCTCTGTGATGGCAAGGAAGTCGTTAGTGGGCTCGAGCTGACGCGCGACATCATCCCCGAGTGCGCACGCAGTTCGCTCTCGGAGCATACAAATTATATCGCTGAATTCGAGAACCTTGAGGGTGTGGGCATCCATTGCCGCTCAATTCTAACAAAAACACCGCATGACGACAAGCTTTGACGGGTGCCTAAAGAGAGCCAAGAAGCCCGCAATCAATTTGCCCACATGATCGTCTTACCATTGCTTTGGATTGCGGCTGTGTTGTCCGCTCCTCGTTCGAATGAAACTATTACTGAATACATTCCCCAACCTTCTAAGTCCACTATGCAAAAATCGGGCTCCTCAACGACTCCAAGGTCGAAAATATCGCGCCATCTAAAAGCCTCGACATACTTCGAGCCGTTCCACTTGTGAACTAGAATAATCATCCGCCCAGGTTCTCCTTGTTTCTCCCGCTCTCCTATTACCGTAAACAGTTCGGGTAAAAGATCTCCATCCATATCCACAGGCACCATGAGGTGAATATAGCCAGCCTTTCCCAATGTCAGCGATTGCCCAATCGCTTTCTGGCCGTCAATGAGTTTCATTCTAACTTCGGAGGAAGGCGGATTCGGTGGATTGGCAATTTGATTCTGGACCCTTCTTAATCTTTGGATTTTGAAGTCAGCTAATTCAGCGTAAGTAACATCCGGTGCAGAGCTTTCGTTGAAAGCATTTTGCTCACCATGCATCTTTTTCAGGAAACCCCACGTGTCAATGGCGAGTTGGAACTTCCCCATGCGTTCTCGGAGACGAGCAAGTTGCTCAATGGCGTATGCTTGGTCTTTGCTCTCTTTTTCAACTTCAGCTTTCCAATACTCTTCCTCTTTCTCAAAATCCACAGCCAGGCAAGGCATTAAAACCCATAAGATGAATACTGTAATAATCAAGATAAAACCCTTAAGCCTCACGACAATCCCTCCGATAAAGGTTTGATTGTTTATGCGTCTATATCTTACACCAATTTTGCATATATTTTACTTGAGCATTCGTTCCCGCTTCTACATAACGCAGAGAACGTAGATTATATTCGGGTTTACTCGATGGATACTAAAGTGCTTGGGGAGCGAAGGTGGGAAGGAAGATTTCGGACCATTTCGCGCGCACCAGCCGAGTTCGGCTCGTGAATACGCCTAGCAACCAAAGTCGCACCAAGAAGAAACAGCGCCGAAGTATAGAATGTGCATCTAAGGTCTGCATTAATCCCTAGCGACTTCAACCAGCCAGGGAGATGACCACCAATTGTTGGCATCGGAGAGACCAACAGCAGAATGACGATGGAATAAATAGCAAATTGCATTGCCCTACCCGAACTTGGAGTAACTTTGTAAAGGAGTGCACTCAGAGCTACCGAAACCCCCGCCGCCGTAAACCCAGCTAAGATGTTGATTGCTGGAATTACAAAGTACACTGCTTTGGCGGTAGTTAACCATATCCACACGAGTGGCGCGGGTGTGATAGCAGCAGTGCACGTGATAAGCACTGGCCGTGAGCCATACATATCCACAACTTTCCCCCAAAAGGATGATGAAAGAAGAACGGTAACTGTGGATACGCCAGTTAAAACACCGATACCCAAAAAAGACATTCTAAGGTCACGCAGCATGTACGTAGCGTAGAACGGCGCCGCTAAGGACTGCATTGACCACACAAGACCATAAAGCATAACCATCGTCAAACTGCGATTCGAAAACGTATCGCGGATTAAGTGGAAATATTTTGCTTCCAAACTTTTGCTTTTGACTCTAACATCAGGCTGAGGTACAAAAAGCAACACATTTAGCAGTCCAAAAACCATTCCAAAAAGGAAAAGCCAGTTGAAAGCAGCTATTCCGCGGCTTTTGATGTGGTCCAACACCGTTCCCTCAATTAGAGCCAGAACTGTTCCAACAATCCCCGCATACATCATAACTCGCCCAAAGAATATGCCCATTGTTCGTGCAGGAATTATGTCACCCACCCAGCTCGCCCTAGCATTTCCTGATATATATGCAAACGCTGTGTTGAGAGTAATAATAGCAATTAGCGCGGCAATCTTTGCGTCAGAAGAAGCATTTTTAAAAATATAGGGAATTAGAATTATCAGCGCCCATCCAGCAACATTGAGTATTGAAGCGCTGATTGTCAATAAACGGCGGCTAAACCCACGCTCGACCAGTAGCGCCGAAAACAATTGTACGACAACACACAGCATTGGGACTGTGCTCATCAAACCAATCTGGACATTATCGGCGCCCAACTTAAGAGCATATCCGATTATAAACATTCCGCCTGTAGAGGCGCTGTAGACTGCGCCGAGCATCGACTGAACATACGACAAGCGGACTGTCCGCTTTACCAAATGCTCTGGCAGCTTACTATGCGAATCACCTGTCTCATTGCCCTGAGGAGAATCATCCTGCCTTGCCACTCAAACCACCCGCCAAAGACTGCTTTTTATATAATTCCCTTTAGCAATTCTGTTGCTTCTGCTATTGATTCGTCAAATATTTCCGCTACAACATCAAGTTGATCTTCATCAATAATCAACGGCGGTTCAAAACGAATTACTTTCGGATTGTTAAGTGTATATGCTGCAATTACCCCTCGCCTCGCCAAGCCGCCGATTACCAGCTCACCAATATCCTCATGAGTAAATTCCGCCCCAATCATCAAGCCGAGGCCCCTAACATCTGCAAGCGCATCAGGATGCTTTGCCTGCACTTCTCTAAGCTTGCCAATGAAACGTTCGCCAAGTCGTACCGCACGCCCTGGAAGGTCGTCAGCCCTTGTAACATGAATTGCCGCAATAGCCGCTCTGCATGCCAGAGGGTTTCCACCAAATGTTGAAGTATGCATAAGAGGATTCTCACGAAACATCGCATCCCAGATTTCGGGAGTGCCTATAAAAGCCCCGATTGGCATCACGCCGCCGCCAAGCGCTTTTGCCAAAGTCATGATGTCTGGTTCAACACCCCAGTGCTCCACCGCAAACATCTTCCCAGTTCGTCCCAAACCCGTTTGCACTTCATCAACAATAAGTAGGGCACCGTTCTGCGTACACAGCTCACGTAAACCAGGCAAATAATCTTCTGGCGGTATGTGGATTCCTCCCTCGCCCTGGATTGGCTCGACTATTACAGCGGCTGTCTTTTCTGAAATGACTTCTGCCACTGCGTTGACATCGCCAAATGGAACATGGACGAACCCTGGGACTAGTGGCTGGAAAGGTTCGCGGTAAATCTCGCGTCCTGTAGCGCTAAGAGAACCCAAACTCTTCCCGTGAAAGCCACCAAGGGTGCATATGAACTCCGAACGTTTCGTATAAATTCGTGCAGCCTTGATTGCACCCTCAATTGCTTCTGTTCCACTATTGCAGATGAAGCTATACTGCAGCTTGCCAGGTGTAATTTCTGCTAGCAGCTCACACAAATCCGCGAGTGGTTTGTTGAAGAATATCTTAGAGGATAGCGGCATTGAGTTTAGTTGTTCTTCAACCGCCGCCACAACTGTAGGATGGCGATGACCAAGGCTGAAAACGCCGTATCCACCTAAGCAGTCAATATAACGGTTGCCTGAGTAATCGGTAACATAAATGCCTTTTGCACTCGCCTCAACATCTCCGAACCCAGCAAACCGCATTAGATTTGCCAATGTCGGATTTACATAAGCAACATATTTCTCGATTGTTTCCTCAATAATCTGCTCGCCCTCAGACAATCCCGGTGTTTGCTCCATTTTGTTCATCCTCCCAGAGCTTTGCAATTAATCATGAACGTGTCCATAAGAATTCCGTACCCATGTACATTCACACTAACCCAGGGGATTTTCCTTCAATTCTTGCCAACTTTCTTAAACTGAAGGAAACTTGCGCGAAGCTTGTTCAACGCTTCAGATGTTGCGCGAGGTTCTTGAATATTTCAATACCATCGGAAGAGCCGTGCCAAGGAAGCGTGGCACGTTCAGGATGGGGCATAAGGCCGAAGATTAAGCCAGTCGAGTCACGTATTCCAGCAATCCCTTTTGGAGACCCGCTTGGGCAATAGGGATACTCTTCGGTCGGCTGGTTGTTTTTTGAATAACAAACCACGGGATGGATAATGTCATCGTTTTCCCAATAAAGGCGGCCCTCGCCATGAGCAACAGGCATTCGGAGAATGCGTCCATGCAAACCTTTGGTCCAAATGCTTTTATCGTCTGTTACTATTAGCTCTACCCACCGACTTTCGAAGCGTGCAGACTTGTTTTGAAGCAGCGCCGCCTGACGCTCGCCAACAGTGCCCGCCGGAAGAAGACCTGTTTCGACAAGTATTTGGAAACCATTGCAAATTCCCAGTATCGGCTTACCTGTTTCCACAAGTTCACGAAGCTGGTCTGCAACACAAGCGACCAGGTGCAAGCCAAAGATGCGCCCTGAACCAAGGTGATCGCCCCATGAAAAACCGCCGGGAATCACTATTGCCTGATAGCTAGTTAAGCGCTCCTCGCCTGTCAGGATATCCTGAAAGTTGACGATTTTGGCATTAAGGCCAGCTTTCTCGATTGCAAATGCAGTTTCTTCGTGGCAATTAATGCCAGGGCCATATAGGACTGTCACTACAGCGGAGGTGTTTGGCGTGTGAATTCCAAAATTAAGAGCGTTTCTTTCCATTACCCAACTACCTCCGTGAAAGGTTTCTCCCAGATTTTTACCAGGTCACATACTGAAACTTTGAGAAGCGTTTCCTGGGCGTCATTAATGACAAGTTCAGGTGTATCAATAACCTCGCCAACTTCGAACCACGGCAAACCTCCGAAAAGATCCATAGGCTCGACGTCCGGTGGCACCTCCAGCAGAATCGCCCCAACAGCCTCGCTAAAAAGTGCTCCATCTTTTCGTCCTGCAGGAAAGTTGCAAAGGTCTACACGAGCGCCGAGTCCCGAACCCATTGCACCCTCGAAAAGGCGGAAGAGCACTCCACCTTCAGCAATTGCCGAGGCTGATTTTACTGGGTTGTCGTTCCAATATAACTTGTGCAGGCGGCGGTATGTAATGACGAGGTCCTTCGCCCATTCGTTCCCCCAATCGGAAAGCTTATCTCCTCGTTCACCAAAAGCATCAAGATAAACCGACCCACCCAGCCGCTCCGGGTCTAGCTTGCCAAGAACGACAAGTTTATTCCCGGGCGTCTTGAAATTCTTTGTGACAATGTTCCTGACGTCGGGTATTCGGCATAGTGTTGAGACTACGAGAGTATAAGGCACATCAATTAGTTCGCCGGTCTCCGCCTTGAAAGTGCCAGAACTCGAATCTTTGCCAGATATAAAAGGCGTCCCAAATATCTCTGAAAGCTCAGCGACAGTCTCTACCATAGCTTTCAGTTCCCATGCAACTTCGGGTCGAATCTTCGGCGTGTAAAAATTATCGCACAATACGATATCATCTAACCCTGCACCTACCGCCACTGCCTTTGCAATGGCTTCTATTACTGAAAGCCTTGCCGCCCCCGCGGGATCAACATCGGGATAGAATGGGTTAAACGCCACAGTAGTAACTACTCCGTATGGCTTTCCTCGAATTGGAGCAGCAACCCAAGCATCGTTCCTCATTCTACCGTTCAAACCGCCATACGGACCCAGCACAGTGCGTCCTTGAACGGTGGAGTCAAACTGCATGCCGGCAGCAGATTGGTCACAACAATGGTAATGAGAAATTACTTTTTCCACCGCTTCTCTCCACTCCTTTGGGGTGGATGGTTGCGGCCGCTGGACGGGTTTTAGATTTCTTTTGGGTTTGACTATCTCGATTTCATCAATCGGACATTCCCGCCACAAGAAAGACATATCAATGTCGGCAACCAGTGTCTCACCATGATATGCAGTCAGCCTGTGAGTATCTGTAAATTCACCAATTACGGCATATTCCACGTCGTATCTTTGGAGAATTTTCAGAGCTTCGTCCAGCTTCTCGGCGGGGATAGCGGCTAGCATTCGCTCCTGGGACTCAGAGAGCAGGATTTCCCACGGCGCAAGGCTTTCGTCTTTGAGTGGAACCTTTGAAAGGTCAATGCGAACGCCAGTCTTCGAGCCCATCTCCCCAACAGCGCAGGATATGCCGCCCGCCCCAAGATCCGTTATCGAGCGAATACATCCTGCGTCACGGAGAATCGGTACAGCAGTCATGAATTTCCGTTCGGTGATTGGGTGGCCTATTTGAACTGCGGCTGCATCTTTATGTATCGTTTCGCCAGTCATTTCTGCTGAGCTTGCTGTTGCCCCATGAATGCCATCGCGACCCGTTCGCCCACCGAACAGAACTACTTTGTCGCCAGGAATGGGATCAAGTTTAAGAGCATATTTTTCAGGAATTATGCCAACTGTATGGCCCAATGCAAAGCACTTTGGATAGCCAGGATGTATACGATATATAGGATGCATCATTGGAATGCCCATAGGATTGCAATAATATGCTGTTCCACGGATTGACTCCATAACAATTATCCTGGGGTGTAGCGCTCCAGCAGGAACTTCAGAGTCTGAAATCCTTGGGTTCATTGTGCCCATTATAGTGGAGCCGCCAATGGGATATCCGCCTCGCCCAAAACCAATGGCATCACGAATTACACCGCCATGTTTGGTCGCAATTCCACCAAAAGTGGCAATAGAAGACGGAAAGTTGTGGGTTTCGCCTTTAATAAGAATAACCTGACCATCGTAAAATTTCATTCCGCCCGCATTATCTTTGAAGACAGAAACTACGAGCGGATGGTTGATTCTCACCGTTGCCGCCTGAAGCTTCTCTAATAGCCTCAGACTCCGCCATGTTGTATGGTAGCAGTGGTCGGACCACGACTGCACTGTAATTTCTATCTCGGCATCCGTCAGCGGTCTGCCAATTTTTTGCTCGTAGCCTTGGAGAGCCTTCAACTGCGACAAAGGGGCGTACCAGGAATGTTTTTCGCTAAGCTCGAGCAATTTTTCATCGGTAAGCCCAGTTAAACGAATATGCTTTACCGGCTCTGGCTCTCCATGGGGCCTTAACGAATCCCATGGTTGTTCGATGATTGTTTGTACGATTGGGTTATATAGGTTTTCTTTTACAATGCGCAGGGCCTCTTCGGTTGTTGCACCTATAAATTGGTACCTTTGGCTAAGGCGCGCCCATACGAGACCTTCGACCCCTAGCGCGCGTGCGCCATCAAAGATGCTGGGAGTTTCAGGGTCTGTCACAGCTCGCTGGTAGCCAATCTCAATTATTGGCCCTTCTAATGGTGAAAGCTTCGAATCATAAGAGCATGTTTGATAAAGAGGATTCACAAAAAGGGGTTTGAGTTTCTCTAAATCACAATTGCCCTCAAGGCGAATGACTCTCTCAATGCGAAGTCCTTTCAATTTGTAGCCTAGTTCTTTTAAATGTCCTAGTAAATTATCAGCCTCGGGGTCTTGTTTGAATTGAATATAAACGCTGGAAATTGCCATGCCATGCCTCCCAAATACATTCTACTGAATATATGGCGGCCTTCGCAAGCAACTTAGAAAGTTGCTCATGGAGCAAGATAACTTGCATTCAGCTGACTCTTTGAATTTCCTCAAGGACTGAGGTGGCGTACTCAAAAAACATTTTGTACGAGTTACAGAAGTAGCTCGGGTCGGAGGGGGCGCCGCCGAGGATAATGCGATGTTTGATGCATCCGCCATAACAAAATCTAAGCCAGTGGCACTCACGACAGGCGTCGGAAAGCATAGTTTTCTGCTCGCCAAATTTTGCTAGCTTGGTTGAAAACCTCAATTCCGAAAGGGGTGTTTCATTTAAGTTCCCCAATTTCCATTTTGGGAGGACAAAGAAGTCGCAAGGGAACACATCGCCTGTATGTTCAACAAGCATATATCCCCCACACCTCGGCTGGGTAATGCACGTATTCGACGGTTGGCCTTGGAGCATCAGCATAAGGTCATCGAAATCGCGCACTGAGATGTCCATCGGGCTGTCCAGCCATCGGTCAAATATCCTGCAAAGAAATTCCCCGTATTGCTCTGGAGTGATAGAGTAGAAAGCCGGCGTTCCTCCTGGCCCTGGTTCAAGACATGGCACGAATTGGAAATATTTTACACCTGTTTCAAGCAAAGCGTCATAGACTCGATCGGGCTCACGAACATTACGATCATTTAGCAAGACAAGAATATTCACCTCTGCGCCTGCTTCGAGCAACATTCGAATGCTTTGAATCACACGCGCATAGCTACCCGCCTTCCTACTGTCTCGACGGTAGTAGTCGTGGAATATTGCAGGTCCATCTAGGCTAACTCCAACAAGGAAGTTATAAGCTGCCAGAAACTCTGCCCATTTGTTGTCCAAAAGCGTTGCGTTCGTCTGCAAAGCATTAGTTACAATTTGGCCCTCACGAAGATTCGCTGCCTGAAGTTCGACCACGCGCTTGAAGAAGTCGAGTCCCATCAGCGTTGGTTCTCCGCCTTGCCAAGAAAACTGGGCTAGGTCGCGTCCAGCTTCCATGCCTTGTTCGATTAACCGCTCAAGGGTTGATGCTTTCATCCGGTGCTCCTTTACACCAGGGAACATATCCGATTTTTGGCGATAAAAGCAGTATGTGCAACGAAGATTGCAATCTGGGCCGGCAGGCTTAATTAGAAGCGAGATAACAGACGGATTTACTGGCATTGGCAACTCCTTTTCTTGCAGGGGAATATGTATTTATATCTTACGTCCCGCTGAGTAAAAGGTCAAACACCACGGCATTGTTACTTTAAATTGTTACTTTAAAAAGAAAATTGGTAGCCTAATTGAAGCAAAGAGCCACATGACCAAACATTCGAAGTTTATAGAAAGCAGGAATAAAAAGAAAAGCCGCTGAAGTGAATTTTAATTGGGATATTTGCCATGTCCAAATAGTTCTTTTTCCCCGAAGGTGAGTTATGAGGAAACTTCTGCCTATAATTTTACTGATAGCCTTGGCGATCCTGGGCATAAACCTTGGCAAGCGAATTCCGCAAGCGCCAGAACGATTTAGGCGAGAGGGACAGCTGACTGTCCATTTTATTGACGTGGGCCAGGGAGATTGCACCCTGATTCGAACGCCAGATGGACGAAATCTTTTAATAGATGGAGGAGACCAAAATTACGCCGATAAAGTAATTCGATACCTAAATCAACAAGGTATCAGTCGGATTGATTTGCTTATCATAAGCCATCCGCATGCAGACCATATCGGCGGACTGCCAGCAGTGCTCGACAATTTTGGCATATCATGTGTTGTTGACCCAGGTTGTGAACATGGAAGCCCAATCTACAAAATGGTACTTAGAAAAATTGAAGAACGCCGAATTGATTACAGGCTAGTTGGCAAAGACCAGATGCCAATTATAAGCAAGGACATCCATCTTGATTTGTTTTGCACTGAATTTGGCGGGGATACAGATTCCGAACTAAACAATAGCTCAGTTGTCGCTCTCATCCGATACAAGAATGTGGGCGTGCTTCTAACGGGCGACATTCAATACCAAGCAGAGGCACAGCTTCTAGCTGCTCATCGAAACCTAAAAGCCGACATACTTAAGGTTGCTCATCATGGTAGTGCAGACAGCACATCGAATGAGTTCCTAGAAGTGGTCAAGCCAGCTTATGCAGTTATATCTGTCGGCAGTGAAAACGAATATGGCCACCCCGCAAGAAGTACGCTCCGGCGACTGAATGCAGCAGGGGTAAAAGTCTTTCGCACGGACAGGGATGGCGATGTAATTTTTTCGACTGATGGAGAATGGATTGATGTGGTGACAAGCAGATGAGTAGCAGTGAGATTCAGGCTTTTGTGGATCGGATTGAGGAAGATAAGGCAGTTCTCTTAGTTGGAGAAAAAGCTGAAGTAGTCATCATACCTGCAAAATATCTACCCCAAGAGGCCGGCGAAGGAGCTGTTCTAACCATTGAAATCAAATTCGATGCCAAAAAGACAGCCGAGGCATCGGAAAACATCAAATCAATCATCCAAAGACTTACTAAAAAAAGCAAGTAATTAGCTACCCAGGTCATTGCCAAATCACAGGTAGTTCTATCCAAGGGCAGGTGCAAATAATGGAGGAATTGTACAAGAGACCACTTGGCGATATTCTCATACGAAAGAAGATAATAACGCCAGAGCAACTAGAAATAGCTCTGGCGGAACAGCAGCGAACACATAAAAAGTTGGGAGAGGTACTTATCTCGCTCGAACTTGCCACAGAAGAACAGATAACCGAGGCGAGAGCTCAGCAGTTAGACGTAGGATATGTTAATCTTCAAGAGTTCCAATTCGACCCACAAGTTCTATCCTTGGTTTCCGAATCAATATGCCGCACATACCAGCTTATACCTCTAAAAAGGTCTCATAACAAACTTACGCTGGCAATGGCTAACCCTTTGGATGTTGAAGCAATTGACCTCATTCAGTTTGAAACCAAGCTGAGGGCAGAACCCGTGCTCGCCACTGAATGGCGAATCCGAGAGGCAATAGATAGGAATTATGGTCAGTATGAAGCAGAAGAACTTAAAGATTTTGTTCAGCAAGCAACGACTGACCTCGAACTTACAAGCGTTGATGAAGATGAACATGAGGATATTGATGAAGTCAGGCGGCAAAGCCACCGGGCGCCGATAATTCGGATGGTCAATATGCTCCTTACGCAAGCCGTCCGAAAGAAAGCAAGCGATATCCACATTGAGCCTCGAAGAAACACTCTTGACATTCGCTATCGGATTGATGGTGAGCTTCACTTAGCAAGAAGCTTACCCAAGTCATTACATCCCGCTATTTCTTCGCGAATTAAAATTATGTCTGAGCTAGACATTGCAGAGCGGCGACTACCGCAAGATGGACGCATTACTCTCCGCCTAGATGGCAGAAACATTGATATCCGAGTGTCCACAAGCCCAACCTTATATGGCGAGCGAATCGTCCTTAGAATTTTAGATAGAAGCGAAGGCTTAATCCCCCTAGAAAAGCTTGGGTTTTCACCGCGTGACCTCGAGGTGTTCAAATCGCTTATTAGCCAGCCTCATGGCATCATTTTGGTAACCGGACCAACAGGTAGCGGCAAAACGACAACGCTATACGCAGCGTTGAATGAACTAAAATCGGAACATACAAATATAATGACCGTTGAGGATCCAATAGAGTACGAACTTGATGGAATCAACCAGACAAATGTACATCATCGAATCGGTCTCACATTTGCGAACCAACTCAGGGCGATACTAAGACAGGATCCAGACATAATACTTGTCGGCGAGATTCGAGATGCAGAAACCGCCGACGTGGCATTTCGGGCGGCGCTCACTGGTCACTTGGTCTTCTCGACACTGCATGCCAATGATGCGCCTAGCTCAATTACTCGGTTGATAGATATGGATGTCGAACCATTCCTAGTTAGCTCTGCGATAATAGGCGTTCTTGCTCAGCGTTTGGTAAGAGTGCTTTGCCCTGACTGTAAACAGCCATACGAAGCAGATGCACAAACAAAAGAACTGCTAGGTTTAAAACCGGACGAAAAAATAAAAATATATCGCGCAGTGGGATGCAGAAGTTGCGATGGCACCGGATACAAAGGAAGAACTAGTATACGAGAGACAATGATAATGACCGACGAAATCCGCAGGTTGACAATAAACAAAGCCTCCTCTAATGAAATTCGACGCGCAGCCCTTGCCTCAGGCATGGTTACAATGCGGCAGGATGGTGCAAACAAGGTGATTGCAGGGATTACCACAATTGACGAAGTTCAACGCAAGATTTTCGTCGAAACAGACCTACTCTTCTTTGGATCCGCTGAGGCAAAAGCCGCCTAAAACAAGAAAAAAACAGATTTTGGGTATTATGGGTGTGGGGTGAAGGAATATCCCACACTCGTTTTGTATTTGGAAACTGTGCGAAGTAGAGACAGGCTTAAAGAAAAACCACATTTGTTGGGAATGACCTCGTTGGAGCTCGAAGAGTTAGCGGAGTTATTGGGGGAGCCAAAATTCCGAGGCCGCCAGATTGCAAAATGGCTCTACAAGCACAATGCCACTAGCCTTGATGAAATGACTGACCTTCCATTGTCTTTGCGGGAACGACTGAAAGAAGCCACGGTTCTCTATCGCGCTCGTATTGTTAACCGAAGTGTATCTCGCGATGAAACTACTAAGCTCCTTTTGGAGCTGGAAGATGGTCAAACAATAGAAAGCGTCCTTATTCCCTACGAAGACCGAGTCTCAGTTTGTGTCTCCACCCAAGTAGGATGCGTCGTAAGATGCATCTTCTGTGCAACAGGAATATCAGGCTTCGCACGCAATCTAACAGCCGGCGAAATTGTGGATGAAGTGCTTACATGCCAAAAAGAAACAGCGCGTCGAGTCAGCCATGTAGTCTATATGGGAATGGGGGAACCGCTACTTAACTATGAAAATGTGCTAAAAAGCATTCAAATCTTAAACAAGGAAGTTGGAATCTCAATGAGGCATATCACTATCTCCACAATCGGTATAACTCCCCAGATAAGAAGACTGGCAGAAGAGAAACTACAACTAACGCTTGCAGTTTCGCTCCATGCGCCAGATGATATGCTACGCCGTCAGATAATCCCCTTTGCTGCTCGATATCCGCTGCAAGATTTAATCGAAGCATGCAAGGAATATGCTGAAACAACTGGCAGACGTATAACCTTTGAGTACCTGCTAATACGAAATATTAATGATAGTATCTCCCACGCGCGAAAACTTGCAAATCTCCTCAAAGGCATGCTGTGTAATGTTAACCTTATTCCCTACAACGCAGTTGAAGGTCTTGAGCTCGACCGCCCTTCTCAAGCTCGCGTCCGTGCCTTCCGTTCGGTCCTTGAAGAATCGGGTATTACAGTAACCCAACGAGTTGAGAGGGGGCATGCTATATCAGCTGCATGCGGACAACTTCGACGGAGGTCACAACTGCCCAATTAACTTATGCGTTTGAGGGATAACGCGGACGTCGCGCAGGTAGCGTTTACAAAGCGACTGCCATTCTAGCATTTGTTTGGGCGACGGCGGCATTATCCCGCCAGTTGCTGTTACTGGCTGAAGTACAACCGGAATCTCATGGCGAACATCTGCTACCATTCTCGCCGCCTCCTCGATTTCTTCAGTCTTAGTACTATCAGCGACAACAACCTTCACATGAATTGACTTTGCAGACGCACATTGCAAAAATTGAGCGTGCTCTTGCATAAGGTTTGGACCGCCCGTCGAGCTCGGAAGCTTTATGTCCATAGCAATTTCATCTAGGAACGGCAAAATCTCCGGGAGAGCATCGGGGAGTGAACCATTAGTCTCCAGCATGATTGGAAAACCAGCAGAGCGCAACTCTGAGGCAAGGCTGGAGCAAAATTCAGGCTGGGCAAGCGGCTCCCCACCAGTTAAAGCAACCGAGTGATGCAGACCACGAGGAACATCGAGTCGGTTGACGAACTGTAGAGCATGGTGGGTTCCTATGGGATTGCTTAGAATCATGAATTTTCTAGAGCCTGGTTCAACTTCTGCTCGGAATGTCCTCTGCATTTTGCGTGCATCTTGGGTGTCGCAATACCTACAATTAAGATTGCAGCCAGAAAATCTCACGAAAACCTGACGAGAGCCAACTAAGAGACCTTCCCCTTGGATACCAGAGAATACCTCAAAAAGCCAACCTTCTGACGCTAGTTTACACATTTGACATATAGCCTAGACGTGCTTCTCCATGCAGTAAATAAAATGCCGCTACTTCCGCTTAAACCGTCGCTTCATCCCGAAAAGGAAACTTGAATTCCAAATCTTGATTCGCTTACTTGCCAATGGAGTAGTAATTAGAAAACGAGGGCTAAGCTTCTTCCCAATAGCATGCGCTGGAAGTTGGCGATTCCCAAATGGTGACTTTGTAGACAATTTCGCCGAGCAGTAGTCGCATCTTTTCAAATACCACTTTTGCAATCAACTCGGCGGTAGGATTCTGCTTTTGAAACTCGGGCAGTTCGTTCAGATAGCGG
>JAIMAU010000027.1 GCA_023511795.1 Armatimonadota bacterium
CCACATGCTCCACCGCTTGTGCGGGCCCCCGTCAATTCCTTTGAGTTTCAACCTTGCGGCCGTACTCCCCAGGCGGGACACTTAATGCGTTAGCTACGGCACTAGAGGGGTCGATACCTCTAACACCTAGTGTCCATCGTTTACGGCTAGGACTACCGGGGTATCTAATCCCGTTCGCTCCCCTAGCTTTCGCGTCTCAGCGTCAGTACTGGGCCAGAGAGCCGCCTTCGCCACGGGTGTTCCTCCTGATATCTACGCATTCCACCGCTACACCAGGAATTCCACTCTCCTCTCCCAGACTCCAGCCCTCCAGTTTCAGATGCAGTTCTGCAGTTGAGCTGCAGGATTTCACATCTGACTTAAAGAGCCGCCTACACGCGCTTTACGCCCAGTGAATTCGGACAACGCTCGCCCCCTACGTATTACCGCGGCTGCTGGCACGTAGTTAGCCGGGGCTTTCTCTGCGGGTACCGTCACTTTCTTCGTCCCCGCAGGACAGAGCTTTACATCCCGAAGGACTTCATCGCTCACGCGGCGTCGCTGCGTCAGGCTTTCGCCCATTGCGCAAGATTCCTAATTGCTGCCCCCCGTAGGAGTCTGGGCCGTGTCTCAGTCCCAATCCGGCTGACCATCCTCTCAGACCAGCTACCCGTCGTCGCCTTGGTAGGCCGTTACCCTACCAACTAGCTGATAGGCCGCAAGCCCATCCTGAAGCGCATTGCTGCTTTACTCCACACGGCATGCGCCGCGCGGAGCACATGCGGTATTACTCCGCCTTTCGGCGGGCTATCCCCCACTTCAGGGCAGGTTGCTTACGTGTTACGCGACCGTTCGCCGCTAGAGCCCGCAAGTCCTCTGCCGAAGCTTCGGACAGCGCGAACTCCCGCTCGACTTGCATTTCTTAGGCACGCCGCAAGCGTTCGTCCTGAGCCAGGATCAAACTCTCCATTAAAAACTCGAAAAACTGAATACTCATCCACCAGAGAACGTCCCTGTGGGACTATTCCTTAGAGGAAAGCATCCAGTTTTGCTTTCATAAGAGATTTTGCGTTCGACACCGATTGCTCGGAGTCTACCTAGTTGAAACTCACCTGGCTAACGTCGTTCACTGACGTTCGGCTCCGCTTGCACTATTCAGTTGTCAAGGACCCTGAGGGGCTTCCGCCCCAGGCGCAACATATAATATACCACGCCATTCTCAAAGTGTCAACAACTTTTTTCGGAAATTTTCGAAAATTTCTTCAGTTCTTTGCCGGCTTATTGAATACCCCTTCCGGCGAGATATAATCTTATCAGAGAGTTGCGCGTGCTGTCAATACCTTTAGAAATATTCGCGAAAAATTGTTGGCAGTAAATCGGGGTTTTCAGTTAAATCTACGCTTCGCAATTTTTAAGCCCTTAGCATTCCCGCATGCCCTCTTTTAATATTCCACATAATAGTTGATTGCTAAACCCCAATTTGATAGAATCCACACAGCGCTCATTTGCAACACTCTAGGAGGAGAATAATGGCAGAGGAGCTCAAATTTCTTGCATGCGACCTGGGAGCCGAAAGCGGACGCGTCGTGCTTGGCCGCCTCTCTAATGAATACCTGCGACTATCAGAAATACACAGATTTCCAAACATCGGAGTTAAAGTCGGGACAAGTCTTTATTGGGATATCCTCCGTCTCTTTGATGAAATGAAAAATGGTATGCGTTTGGCAGGTCTAGAATATGGGACGGATATTGCAAGCGTCGGCATCGACACGTGGGGCGTAGACTTTGGGCTTCTGGGACCCAATGATGTTCTGCTTGAAATCCCTCACTGCTACCGCGACCCCCGGATTGATGGGATGATGGAAGAAGTCTTTACCATTATCCCCCGATCGGAAATCTATAACCAAACAGGCATCCAGTTTATGCCTCTTAACACACTATACCAGCTTTACTCCATACGCAAGCATAACCCTTGGATGCTAAACATTGCCAGAACTCTCCTGATGATGCCAGATCTTTTCAACTTTTGGTTCACAGGGGTTAGGGTTTGCGAATTCACCGAGGCCACAACAACTCAATTCTACAACCCACAAAAAGGAGAGTGGGCAAAGCCACTGCTCGAACGCCTCGGCATTCCAACTCACTTCCTTGTGGACATATGCCCGCCGGGTACCATCCTTGGAAAACTTCGCCCATCGGTTTCCGAAGAGATTGGTCTACCAGACATCCAGCTTATTGCTCCAGCGACGCACGACACCGGCTCGGCTGTTGCCGCAGTCCCAGCAAAAGGTAAGAATCACGTATATATCAGTTCAGGCACATGGTCACTAATGGGTGTCGAGGCTCCAGAACCGATTATAAACGACCGCGCGCTCGAGCTGAACTTCACCAATGAAGGCGGCGTGGCAGGAACGTATCGCTTCCTTAGAAATATTATGGGCCTGTGGTTAGTCCAGGAATGCCGGAGAACCTGGGCACAGGCAGGCAACGAATATTCCTACGCCGAACTTACCGATCTTGCCGCAAAGGCTGAGCCATTCAAGTACCTGGTTGACCCAGATGATGTGTCGTTCCTCCATCCTGGCGATATGCCAGCCAAAATTTGTGAGTTTTGCCGAAAAACCAACCAGCCCGAACCGGAAACTGTTGGGGCAACAGTTCGGTGTGCACTCGATAGCCTAGCGCTTAAATATCGCTGGGTTTTAGAGGGTCTTGAATCTCTGATGCACACACACCTCGAGCCGATCCATATTGTCGGTGGGGGCACGCAAAATAAGCTCCTATGCCAACTAGCTGCTAATGTAACAGGCAGACCGGTTGTTGCAGGGCCAGTTGAGGCTACGGCCGTGGGCAACATTCTTATTCAGGCTCTTGCCCTTGGTTATATCGGAACATTGGAGGAGGGTCGCGAAATCGTTCGCAAATCGTTTGAAGTAATTACTTATGAGCCGCAACCAGACGATCGAATCGAAACCGCTTACGAAAGATTCAAAAAACTTCTCTCACGGTAAAGAAGGAGAAGGGGTACGCAAGATATTTAAGGCGTACCCCTTCTCCTCAATTTTTCATCTGCCCTTATTCTTCCACGTTTAGGCCTATCTCGACTTTGCCTTTACTTTGATTGTCAATTTTCATCCCGCCGCGAAAGCGGTTGCCCATAATAACAGTAGCTTTCGAGCTTGTGCCGAGCGCTATCTGCTTCTTTCCTTCATCCATAAAATCACAACTTGACACCGTAAGGCCATTTCCTTCCGCCATTATACAAGGGTCACCCTTGCCGCCTTGGTCCCATCCGTTGAAATGGCACTCATTAAAGAACACATGCCCGGAACCTCTAATCGTTGCATGGGTTGTGGTAGTGGGGATACCCCAGAATCCGCAGTTATTGAACTTTACAGGTCCGGTGTTTGTCTCCCTAACTTCAACATGGGACATAAATTGGCAATTTGTGAAGACAATTCCCGCATGAGCCTGGCAATTCTCTACTAGGACAGCAGTCGGGCCTATATCCGAACCCGAAGTATTTATAACTACGTTGCCGGGGCCATGTCCAAAATCGCCAAATTGGAAGCCTACTTTGTACCAGATGGCAAAACAGTTGCTTACGTATTCCCAATCCGTTCGGCCGAAAATAAAAGCCGTTGCCTGGCTTGTAAGGAATTTCTGCATCTCCTCATCTGCCTTCCAGAAAGGCCAGAGATGCACATCTTCAATCCGCCCAACATCATAGCACTGGTCAACAAATATACCTTTGTGAAGTGGATGTGCATAAAGCCCCTTGATAAAATGGCGCCCACACGGAGCAGTGCCAAAATCCACCGCTTGCCATGGGTTTACTAAAAGCACATTAATAATTGAGCAATTATCGCCTGCACCGCCGATACACCAAGGATACGGCACAGGATTGCTCTTGTCTTGCTCGGGATAAAAGATAGTAAGCCCTTTCACACAAGAATTGGTCCGCAGTAATATAAAGGGGTTCCCACTGCTTTTTCCCCTCCCCTCAACCGCCAGAAGAGTACTTCCCTCGTTAATGCCCTTGGTGGTTGGCGCTTGAAAGACACCCATCAAGGTCACTGCTTCGGGAATTTCTAAATGACCTTTTATCAAATATTTGCCGGTCGGAACAAAGACTATTCCGCCGCCATCTTTACCTGCAGCATCAAGCGCCTTCTGAAACGCTGCCGTGTCGTCAGTCTGCCCATCTCCCTTTGCCCCAAACGAGGTAACAGAGTAGACTCCTTTTTGCCCAATGAGGGCATCTCCTGCATGTAAGGGCACACAACAGATTAGCAATGCAATCAGCACAATTATAAAATTGTACACATTCCGCCTCCGCCAGGTTAATTTGCATACAGGATAGAAAGAAGAAGGCTACTTGTCAAGCAAGGGGTACTCTAAGTTCGATAGAGAATGCCTAAAGAGCTTCGGGGGATGTTTCTGGGGAACCTATTTGCCTATGCAAAATTCGCTGAATATCCTGTCTATCACATCTTCTGTGACGGTCTCGCCCGTGATCTTGCCAAGAGACTCCGCAGCTGCTTTGAGATCGATGCTAATGCAGTCGACGGGCATCTCGGATTGAGATGTACGAACGGCTTCTTGGAGAGAAACTAGGGCTTCTTCGAGGGCTTGGCGATGGCGAATATTGCTAACCACAGTACCCGATGAACGTGATACAACTCCTGACAAGACCTTCTCGGCGATGAGGTCCTCAAGGTCGCTGATACCTTGGTCCGATGGAGCAGCGGTTTTAACAATGCTTGGCTCGCATCCAATTTCATCGCAAATCCAATTTTTTATCAAGCAAACAATCTCGTCTACCCTAGCCGCCCGAATTAAATCGACTTTATTCAGGACAATTATGATCTTCTTATCGGATATATCTCTCAGCAGTTCCTTGTCGTCATCAGTAAAGCCTTCACTTGCATCGATGACCGCTAGCACTAGGTCTGCTTCTTCAATTTTCTTCCGCGTAAGTTCCACCCCTATTTGCTCAACAATGTCTTCGGTGGTCCTAACACCAGCTGTGTCTATGGCTCGCACAGGTATTCCTCTGATGTTTACGCTCTCCTCAATAACATCTCGGGTTGTGCCTGGGAGAGGTGTTACAATTGCTCGTGTATCGCGAAGGATAGCATTGAGAATGCTGGATTTGCCGACATTCGGGCGGCCGACTATAACCGCCCGAATTCCCTCACGGTAAACCCTTCCGCACTCTGCGGTTTCGAGCAAACGGCGGACTTTCTCCAGTGTGTCGCGCAGAGATTCTCTAAGTGCCTGCATATCTACTTCGCCGACCTCTTCTGGGAAGTCGATGCTCGCCTCAATATTCGCCATCATGGCAACAAGGCTGTCGCGGAGCTTACGAATTTCGCCCGAAAGCCGCCCATCAAGCTGGCCTCTTGCAATACGCATTGCCTCATCTGTTTGCGAGCGAATAATGTCGAGAACAGCTTCTGCCTGCGCCAAATCGAGACGGCCGTTCAAAAACGCGCGCTTTGTGAACTCTCCCGGCTCGGCGAGTCTAGCGCCAGCCTGGAGGGCAGCAGTGAGAACTCTCCGCAAGGGTACTATGCCACCATGGCAGCTTATCTCCACAGAATCCTCGCCCGTATAACTCCTCGGCGCGCGAAACACTGTAAGAATTCCATCATCTATCCGCTCGCAGGATACAGGGTCTTCGATATATCCATAATGAGCCGTGTGCGTTGGAAGGCCGTGGACATGCACGCCCGATGCTGGATGAAAAATTTCGCCAGCCACTGTAAAGGCATCGCGTCCGCTAATCCGAATCACTCCTATGCCCGACTCGCCAATTGGAGTAGCTATTGCTACTATCGTGTCGTCAATGCTCATACTACCACAAAAATTAAACAACCCAGGCCGCGCCTGGGTTGGTCTAAGTTTTCTTATTAGCGGCCTCGCCAAATATCCCTACTTCCTTGGAGAGATTACTATCCTCCTGTTTGGTTCCTCCCCTTCACTGTAGGTATATACATCAGGATCATTTACAAGAGTAAGGTGGATTATTCTTCTCTCGCTTGCTTGCAGCGCCTCGAGAACCGCCTCTTGGCCTGATTCTTTGACTTTTTTGGCAAGGAAAAGCGCCTGGTTTCTCAAGGCCTCCTCCCGCCGTGAACGATATCCTTCTGCATCTACAATTATCCGAACCTTGTGTTGCAACTGCTTGTTAGTAATCACTCCAACCAAATATTGTATCGCATTTATCGTCTGACCATGCTTGCCAATAAGCATCCCTACGTCGCCGCCGGTCATATTCAAAACTACCTGCCCATCTGTGCTTTTGACCTCTGCCTTCAAGTTGTTTCCGATGCCGTCGAGGATATGCTGAAGCACATCCACAGCTTTCTCTGCTGCCAGCGCGATGGCATTAGCAGGCGGTGGTTCGGCTTGCTCCATGGCGCTAGGGATACTTTCCGTCGTAATCATTACCCCTTCATTTTCCTCAGCCCTATGCGATGACACCGGAGCTGAAGATGCCTCAGCTATGGTGCTTTCTTTCAACGCTACTTGAGGCTTCAACGTCACTCTAACCTTCGCAGGGGACTGGCCGATTCCAAGAAAGCCCCTAGTCCCTTCGTCAAGTATCTCAATATCAACTTCTTCCTCGGTGACTCCTAGAGCCTTGAGGGCAAGCTCAGTCGCTTCCTCAACTGTTTTTCCTGTCTGTTCAATGCTGGTCATATTTGGTGTTACCCCCTGACAATCACTAAAGAGGGGTCCCTCCCTCATCTTGGAACCCCCTTTGAACTCACGTGGTAAAAGCTGGCAGAATTCCTCCAACGGGCAGTCTGTCGCAATGCCTCCTTCGCCTTGAAGGTCGCGACCGTGCCCTGCGGACTCTTGTTGGGAGCTCAACTTGCTGTGTCCCAGCGATCCCCGAAGGTGGCTGTGGCCCCTCCTCCGGACTGGTCCCTTTTAGCACCATCACCTGCTGCGCTGTGGACACGATGTTGAAAATCAACCAATACAGCATAAAGGCTGAAGGAAAACTATAGAATAGGAAGCCAAACATGAGGGGCATCACTATTGCCATTATTTTTTGTTGCTCAGCCTGAGTAGGGTCTACCACGGTTAAGCGCTGAGAGATAAACATGCTTATTACGTAAAGGATAACCAGCGGGATATCCGGTTCTGAAAGGTTACCTCCCACTATTGCAGGATATTTCTCAGCTAATCTGCTGCCAATCCACAAAAACTTACCTTGGGCAAATTGGTATTGGTACAACCGAACCATATAATATAAAACCCATAACACTGGGAGTTGTACCAGCAAGGGTAGACAGCTTGCAAATGGATTAACACCTTGCTCCCTATACAGCGCCATCAGCTTCTCGCCCATTTCCTTTTGATTGTCCTTGTATTTCTCCTGAATTTGCTTCACCATCGGCTGAATGCGCTGCATTTGCTTCATGCTCCTGAACTGGGCATGACTGAGCGGCCAAGTAATTACCTTGAAGATTACTGTAATAATTAGGAGCGCCAAGGCATAACTATAGTTCGGATTCCTTCCTGTTAAACCAACAAAGAAATCAATGATTTTGTATAGAGTGTGCTTAGAGTTCCTTTTATCGTATTCCTTTTCCAGCTTAGCAAGCCGCCTCTGCCCCTCTGCTGCCGCTCGCGATTTATCCGGCGAAAAACGATCCAAGAGCTTATTATAAGTGCTAATAGCTTGGTGCTCATCGCCAAGCTTTGTTTCGAGCACTATAGCTTTCTCAAGAAGGGCTTGAGCAGCGTACTCCGTATTACGGTATTCCCTTGAGTTTGCAAGTTGGTCGTAAATCTGCAATGCGGCGCGTAGCTTTTTGGGTTCATTCCCTGCTTCTTTTACGCTTTCCCGCGCCTGCTGCAGCATTATCTCTGGTTTCGGCAACAGTGGAACTTGCCTTTGCTGAAAATACATGAATATCATAAGGCTAACCATCATTATAAGAAGCATCATGGTTAGCCCGGACGATCGCTGCATAATTCCCCCGATTTAATAAAATTAATTTTCTAAAGCTTCAACGGTGGTTTAGAAGTTCGCAAACTAGTCAACTGGGTCGTAGCCCCCAGGATTCCAAGGGTTGCACCTGAGCAGTCTCCAGATGGCTAAAACCATTCCTCGTAATGGGCCGTGTTTCAAAATTGCCTGGGCTGCGTACTCCGAGCAACTAGGTTCAAACCGGCAAGTCCGAGGCTTGAACCTGCTTACTTTCTGATATACCCTAATGAGGAAAACCATAATATACCGCATGATCCCAACAGGCTTAGCTACGCTCCTGCAAAAGGCCTGCCTCCTCAAAAAGTTGTCTTACTGCATCTCTAATTGACCAGAAATTCGCTTCCTTTATCGCAGGCCGACCGACAAGAATCGCATCGAAGCCAGTTTTCTTAATTTCTCCTAATAACGACCGAACAGCTTCTCTGATCTGCCGCTTAACCCTGTTTCTAGCTGCAGAGCTTCCTATCTTCGGGCTTGTCGAAAATCCGAAGCGTGCGGGCTGTGTTTCTTCGCGCCACAAGACACGCAGTACCAGAAGCCGGTTAACATATCCTTTTCCCCGCTTATAGACTACTTCAAAATCTCGACTACTGGTAAGCCTGTGCTCTTTTGGTAGCACTTTTCTGCCTGAGGCGTCCAAAACCACCTAGCTAAACTGTCAATCTATATCTTCCCTTGGCTCGGCGGGCGCGAATCACATTCCTCCCACCAGCACTAGACATTCTTGCTAAAAAACCGTGAACACGGCTACGCCGCCGGTTCTTGGGCTGATATGTCCGCTTCATGGAATTCGTCTACCTCCAATTTGACATATTATAGCACATCACCATTTCCCGTTACAAGTGAAATTTGTCTGCAGTGTTACCACCTCTGCATGTCAAAAAACGTTTGATGGCTCCTTGGCATTCTGGTATAATTACTAGGCCGCTTGCATCAGTCCCGTCAGGGCACGGGGCGCCATCGAACACACCGGAGGCGAAGCCTTGGAAGACCAGCTCCAACTAGGTGAGGACAGTTCGTCGGTTGCTCTCAAATGCGCCTGGGAGAAGAGCCTCTCATTGCTGGAGCCGGAAATAAACCGGCCTACATTCGAAAGCTTTTTCAAAACGGCTCGCCCCGTATCTATCGAAGGATCCACAATCACAATATCCGCCTCGAGCGAACTTGCAAAGATTTTTCTCGAAAAATACCGCGACCTTATAAAAGCCGCTCTTGAAGCAAGCCTCAAAATCGACCTCGAAATAGCTGTGGTTGTGTCTGCAGAGCAAAATCAAGATAAAGAGAAAAAAACAACGCTGAAGCCGCCGCCTAAACCAGAGTCCGCCCTGAGCGCAATTTCTCTCCCACTAAATGAAAAGTACAATTTTTCAAGTTTTATCGTAGGCCCTTGCAACCGCCTGGCGTATGCAGCGGCACTGGCAGTTGCTAAAAAGCCTGGGAGAGCATATAATCCGCTCTTCTTATATGGCGGTCCCGGACTCGGCAAAACGCACCTCCTTCAGGCAATAGGGCACTACGTTTTAGAAAACTGCCCCGGCATGAGAATAGCGTACGTGTCCGGCGAGACATTCACATACCACTACGTCTCAGCGCTCCAAGAGCATCGCTCTGAAGATTTTCGCAGGAAATATCGAAGCGTGGACATCTGGCTCGTGGACGACATCCAGTTCCTCGCTGGAAAGGAAAGAACAAAAGAAGAATTTTTCCACACCTTCAATGCGCTCTACCAAGCAAACAAGCAAGTGGTATTGACAAGCGACAGACCACCAAAAGATATAAACCCTTTAGAGGAACGCCTTAGGTCAAGGTTCGAAGCAGGCCTTGTCGTGGATGTTGCTCCCCCCGATCTCGAGACAAGAATTGCAATCCTCAAAGATCGCGCTGCTGCTGAAAATGCAAACCTGCCGCCTGAAGTAATCGAGCGCATCGCAGAGCTCATAAAGACAAATGTTCGCGCCCTTGAAGGAGCACTTATTACTTTAATAGCACACTCTTCCCTAATGAAACGAACGCTTACTCCAGAGCTAGCCGATGAAATTCTAAGCCGCTACATGATAGATAAGAAGTTTGCCGAAATAACACCCGACGCAATTCAGCGCTCAGTAGCCCGCGCTTTCGGCGTGGAAGCAGATGACCTCCGAGGCAAGAAGAAAACAAAGGAGCTAGCTCTAGCTAGGCATGTGGCGATGTATATATGTAGAGAGCTCACTTCACAGCCGCTTTCAATGATAGGAAGAGCATTCGGCGGTCGAGACCACACATCAGTGCTTTATGCGTCATCAAGAATAGATGCGCTGTTAAAGCACGACTCTTCTCTTCGCCAGACAGTAGATAAATTATTGGAGGAACTTCGCCCGACATCCTGTGGATAACCCCCTGAAAAGCAGTGAAGAACGTCTATTTTAAATTGGCTGGTGGAAAATCCGCCATTTTTATAAAGTTGCTAACAAGTTGTGCACATAGTTTTCCCCATGTTGTTACCAACAAAGCTGTATCTCCCACCATCTAGTCCGCTCGCCTGCGGTGACTTACTAACATTTTTCATAAGGTGTATAATAAGGAGTGAAAAGTATCAAATTAAAAGTTTTTTGTAAGCAAAAAGACGCTGTGAGAAATTAATCGAGACCCGTTCCTAACTTCCTAGAATGTACATAGACGAACTAACGCTCCGCAACTTCAGAAACTATTCGGAATGCCTTCTGCATCCTAGTCCTGGGTTGAATATTTTGGTCGGCAGAAATGCGCAGGGAAAGACAAGTTTGCTTGAGGCAGTGTACCTGCTTGCAATGACAAAATCTTGGCGGGCGGGACGGGATTGTGAAATGATTAATTGGGATGCGGATATGGCATGCGTTTCTGCGAAGCTTGTCCGTGAAAAGAGAAGCAATATAGACGTAGAAGTTCTACTTAGCCGCTCAGGAAAAAAGCGCATAACAATCAATACCATCCCCCAGAACCGTCTGGCTGATGTTCTTGGACAACTAAATATTGTGTTTATTAGTCCAAGAGACGAGGAGATAGTCACAGGAGAGCCAAGCGAGAGAAGGAAGTTCTTGAACCTTGAAATAAGCCAGGTCCAGCCTCAATATTGCCATTTACTTATTGGATACCGCCGGGTGTTGGAACAAAGAAATAAGCTATTGAAAGAACTGGAGAAGCGCAAAACGGGAAGCGATGTACTAAAGGTTCTTGATGAACAATTGGTTGACTATGGCTCAAAGATTCTCGAAAGAAGATTGGCTTTTGTAGACAGACTTGCAAAGATTTCCGAAATTGTTCATTACCAGCTAACTGATTCAAAGGAGACACTCGGTATAAGATACGTTTCCAGTATCGGAATCGAGGAGATTGCAGATGTTGGAGGTATTGCGCGAAAATACGAAGAAACATTAGAATCGCATCGAGCCGATGAAATAAGGAGGGGTATTAGCCTTTTTGGGCCGCACAGGGATGATTTAACTATTACCATTAACAATATAGATGCAAGAACATACGGCTCGCATGGACAGCAAAGAACAGTTGCGCTTAGTTTGCGACTTGCAGAGCTTGAGTTGATTGAAGAGTTAATGAAAGAGACACCCGTAGTACTCTTTGATGACGTAATGGCCGATCTTGATGAGGAGCGAAGGGAGCATGTGATTAATGCTATACTTGGTGGTCGCCAGTCGTTCGTAACCACGACAACACTCTCGCTCTTCGATGAAAAGTTGTTGGAAGAAGGAACGGTTTTTAGAGTATCTGGTGGTGAGGTAAAGAAGGATGAGGCGTAAGGCTCCTCCCTACACTCTCGCTGATCTTGTTGGGAGTTCGCTGTCGGCTCTTGGTTTGGAGCAGAAGATTAGGGAGCAAACGGCTATTATATTATGGAATGACCTCGTGGGCGAACAAGTTGCTGGTGCCGCACAACCAGAGTTTGTTCGCAATGGCATATTGTTCGTGGTAGTGAAAAATGCCGTTTGGGCAAATGAACTTGGCTTTTACAAACGCGACATCATTAGTAGAATTAACAAGCGGCTAAAAAAGTCTGCCATAAGAGACATAGTCTTCAGGGTAGGAAGCCTACCATCTCCAAGAGGTTTGAAGGTAAACAGCAGAGCGAAATGCGGGGACATAGAAGGTATTTCCCTCTCAGACGAGGAAATTGAGCAAGTAGAGTCAATTGCAAGGACTGTGAACGACCCTCGGTTGTTTAACTCATTGCGAGGATTGTTGATTACGGTACTGCGCCAAGAAAAGTGGAAGAAGGAGAACGGATGGAAGCGCTGCAGTAAATGTGGCGCGCTCCACAACGGGCAGTGTTCGGTTTGTTCGTTGTGTCGAATAAAATAGGCCAAAGAAGGGCTGCAAAGTTGCGGCCTTTAATCTCAAAAGAACTGATTTTTTCACCTTTTGTAAGGAGATTCGTTAAATGCGAGTATTGATGTTGTCTTGGGAGTACCCACCCAGAATAGTAGGGGGCATCTCCAGGCATGTATATGATCTAAGCTGCGCCCTAGCGGAAAGAGGTGTAAACGTAGAAGTGATAACCTGCGAGCATCCAGGTGCGCCGCCAGAAGAATCTGATGGCAATTTGAGTATCTATCGTGTCCCTGTTGCGCCTGGCAATGACTTCGTACATTGGGTTCACAATCTTAATGCTGCCACTGAAGTAAAGGCGCAAGATATATTAGAGGCCTTCAAAGATAAGAATGGGGGCTGGGCTGAGCCGATTGTTATCCACGCACATGATTGGCTCTCGGAATTCGCAGCAAAGGGCATCAAGCATAAATACCACCTCCCAATGGTAGCCACTGTTCATGCAACCGAGCATGGACGAAATCAAGGGATACACAATGACCTGCAACGGTATATTAGCGGTGTCGAATGGGAGCTGTGCTATGAAGCGTGGCGCGTGATTTGCTGTAGCCATTACATGAAAGAGGAAATATCTTCCGTGCTCGGTGTGCCATATGATAAACTAGATGTTATTCCAAATGGTGTAAATCCAAAAAAGTTCGAGTTTGATTTTAACCGAGAAGAGTTCAGAAGTTGGTTTGCAATGCCAAATGAGAAGATTGTATTCTTTGTTGGACGCATGGTTCGCGAAAAAGGGGCACATGTGCTGATTCAGGCTATCCCGGAGATCCTTTCTGCGTACCAGGATGTGAAGTTTGTGATAGTAGGCGGAGGCGACAAATCGCACTTGGTAAAACTTGCTGAGGACTTAGGTGTCTCACACAAGGTGTTCTTCACGGGTTATGTTGATGATGATACCTTGCTTAAGCTTTATAAGGTGATAGATGTAGCGGTATATCCAAGCCTTTACGAGCCATTCGGCATCGTGGCTTTAGAAGCGATGGTGGCGAAGGTTCCAACGGTCGTTTCGGACGTAGGCGGCCTTAGGGAGGTCGTTGATCATGGGGTAACAGGGCTTACCGCATGGGCGGACAATCCTGAATCGCTGGCTTGGGCAATTCTGCAAATTTTGAGGAACCCATACACAGCGAAAATGATGGCCGAAAATGCGCATCGTAAAGTGATGGAAACATTTAATTGGGGCAGAATTGCTGAGCAGACTGCCGGCGTTTACGAGCGCGTTTGGTCTGAGTATCTGGATAGCGACTGGGGGTGTGGAAAATATGCCTGAAAAATGGAATGGCCCTCTTAAGAATGTTGGCAAGTATCGCTGGCTAATACCGAAGTCTTATAAGCCGGGCATGAGGACGGATGGTCTGATTTTTGCAAGCGACAAGCTTTTAGAGAAGATACGCGAGGATCAGGCTCCTGAGCAGGTAGCAAATGTTGCCTTTTTGCCTGGGATTCAAGGCAAATCGCTTGCAATGCCTGACATCCATTGGGGATACGGATTCCCAATCGGCGGAGTAGCCGCAATGTCGGTCGAAGATGGGGTTATCTCGCCAGGCGGGGTTGGCTATGATATTAATTGTGGAGTTAGGCTTCTGAGGACCGACCTGGAGCGCAAGGATGTCGAGCCCAAGATGCAGGAAATAATTGACGCCCTCTTTCGGGATATCCCTTCAGGTGTTGGAAGCGAGGGGCGTATTCGCCTGAATGAGCAGGAGCTCAGAGAGGTAATGAAAAAAGGAGCAAAGTGGGCGGTAGACCGAGGCTATGGTTGGCATGAGGATATAGAAGTTACTGAGGAAAACGGCTGTCTTGAAGGAGCTGACCCTTCTGCTGTAAGCGACAAGGCAATAAAGCGTGGCAGACCGCAAATTGGCACACTAGGCAGCGGCAATCATTTCCTTGAGATTCAAGTGGTTGATGAGATATACGAGCCCGAGATTGCTCGCATATTTGGCATAGACCACGAGGGCCAGGTGACAGTGATGATCCACAGTGGCTCAAGGGGATTGGGCTACCAAATATGTGACGACTACTTGGTCGTGATGCAGCAAGCTATGCGAAAGTATAGCATAAGCGTGCCCGACCGGCAGCTTGCATGTGCACCAGTAAGGTCGCCGGAAGGGCAAAGATATTTCGCCGCAATGGCTTGTGCCGCGAACTACGCCTGGGCTAATCGTCAGGCTATGGCTCACTGGACCCGGGAAGCATTCTCCCACGTTTTCGGCAAAGGACCTCAAGGGCTTGGCATGCGCCAGGTATATGATGTAGCACATAACATTGCTAAGTTTGAGGAGCATGAAATAGACGGTGTGCGAAAGAAAGTTATCGTCCACAGGAAAGGCGCTACTAGAGCCTTCTCGCCAAATCATCCGGACGTCCCAGATCAATATAAAGCTGTTGGCCAGCCTGTCATCATCCCGGGGGACATGGGCCGCTACTCATTCCTTCTGGTCGGCACTGAACAGGCAATGAAGGAAACGTTTGGCTCAACATGCCATGGGGCTGGGCGCGTGCTCAGCAGGAAGGCAGCCATGAAGGAGTCTCGGGGAGCGGATATCCAGCAGGAACTTTCGGAGAAAGGTATTGTTGTCAAGGCGGCGAGCCGTGGAACTCTTGCAGAAGAGGCTCCGGAGGCGTACAAAGATGTCTCGCTCGTTGTTGAAACCGCCCATGAGACAGGCATCTCCCAAAAAGTTGCCCGCATGAGGCCATTGGGAGTTATTAAGGGCTAAAAATATAACTTTTTAAAAGAAATATGGTGTTATATAGAAAGGAGTAAATCAGTTGGCAAGAAAGATAAAGGTTGGGTTAATAGGCACAGGTTCAATCTGTCAAAGTGTTCATATCCCCGCATATCTGAAACATCCCGATGCTGAGATAGTTGCAATATGCGACATTAATCCCGAAACACTTCAAAAGGTCGGCGACCAATTAGGCATTCCTGAGAACAGGCGGTTTCTAAAATATGATGACCTCCTCAAGCTGAAAGAGATTGACATGGTGGATATCTGTACGCCAAACTATGTGCACATGGATCCAACGGTAAAGGCTCTTAAGGCTGGAAAGCATGTCATCTGCGAAAAGCCAATTGCGCTAAATGCAAAGCAGGGAGAGAAAATGGTTGCCGCCGCCAAGGAATCCGGCAAGAAGTTGATGATTGCCTACTGCTGGCGTTGGAATGCTGGTGCCCAGGCACTCAAGCGATTTGCTGATTCTGGGGCACTCGGAGAAACCTATTATGCGCGTGTGCAGGCTCTCCGCAGGCGTGGAGTCCCAAGCTGGGGTGTTTTCATAGACAAGGAGAAACAAGGTGGAGGACCACTAATCGATATTGGCTGCCATGCGCTTGATCTTACTCTGTACCTAATGGGCCACCCAAAGCCGATATTGGCATCGGGAAAGTGCTATACAAAATTTGGTACGAAGAAAGGAACGTTTGGCGTATGGGGTCCGTGGGACTATGATAATTACACCGTTGAGGACTTTGCAGTTGGCCTCGTTAGATTCGAAAACGATGCTACGCTTGTGCTTGAGTCAAGTTTCTGTGCCAACATTGAGAAGGATATTTTCAACGTAACCATACTCGGCACCGAAGGTGGTTGTTCGCTGGACCCCCTGAAAATGTATCGCGAGGAGAATGGCACGCTGATTGATGTTTCACCTGTATTTCTTCCCAAAGTAGGCACCCATGAGGCAGAAATATTTGCGTTTTTGGATGCGATTCAGAATAACAAGCCTTCACCCGTTCCGGGGGAGGAAGGTTTGATGGTGGCAAAGATTTTGGATGCAATCTATAAATCATCCGAACTAGGTAAGGAAGTCCGAATCCCTTAACATGAGGCGATTTTTGGATGGTATTTTGGCGCGGTATGGCAATTATCTAAGTACATACCGCGCTTTAGCCTGTTTAGGCGTGGTCTCGCTTATAGCGGAGTTGGCTTATGCCATTATTAACCAATCCGCAATTCCGCCTTACATTCAGGAAATTGGTCTAACCGCGCATGTCGGGCTAATCTACGCAGTGTTTCTCGGGGTCGAGACAGTGTTCAAATCGCCTTTAGGATCTGTCGGCGACCGCATAGGCAGAAAGCCTTTATTGGTAATAGGTGCACTAGTTTCGTCAGTGACAGCACTTGTCTTTACTTTTGCCCGTGATCTATGGGTGTTGCTGGTCCTCCGATCACTTGATGGACTTGCGGCTGCTGCAATATGGCCGACAGTCACTGCTGCAATGAGCGGTAGCGTAGAATCAAGTCGTCGAACGACAGCTATGAGCGTTATGATTGTAACGTACATCTCCGGGCTTGCGCTTGGGCCTTTAATCGGCGGTTTGGCGAACGACATGACGAACTCGCGCCTAACGTCGTTCTATGTAGTTAGCGGAATGTTTCTTGCAACTGCTTTGATAGCCTTCTTTCTAACGCCATCCCGCTCGAAGGAGGAGATGGACACACCTCACGGCCATGATGCTAGGCAAATGCGCCTGTCGGATCTTATAATAGGATTAACTGCTATCCCTGACATGATATTTCTGGCCCTCCTCGCCTTCTTTGGAATTGGGCTTTTGATACCAATAGCTAAACTTTTTGCAATGAATGAAGTTGGAATGTCCGAGACAAAGTACGGCGGTTTGTTCCTGCCGGTGGCACTTTGCGTTGCGAGCCTAAGTTTATTTTCAGGAAGACTTGGAGACCGGTGGGGGAAGGCTCGGTCAGTTAGATTGGGAATCGCATTAAGTGCCCTTGCGATGTGGGCAATTACTAGTAGCTCAGAAGTTTGGGAGTTTGCTTTGTCAGCGATGTTTCTAGGGGTAGGCTTTGTCATAGCAATGCCAGCGTGGCTCGCTCTGGTCTCCGATATGGCATCTCCTCGCTCGCGGGGCGCAGTAATTGGGGCGCTGGGCACGGCGCAAGGACTTGGGGCAGTGCTGGGAGTAGCATCCGGATCATATTTGTACAAAATGGTGCCCATAAGCTTTGGATTTATATCTTTTGAATCGCATCGAACGCCATTTGTGGTAAGTGCTTTGACACTTTCATTATGCTTCATGCTGGCTCTCATTTTTGTGCGTGATAATGAGGGGCGTCGGATTGGTAATCACGCGAGATAAAAACTTGAGGAAATTGCTGAATGGTAAAGTCTGTAGTTCTTCTCATTATAAGTCTAGGGATCATCCTCCTCGGGGCAGAGCTTTTCACTAATGGGATTGAATGGTTCGGTAAGAAACTTAGGCTGGCTGAGGGGGCAATTGGTAGCGTACTAGCGGCCGTTGGAACTGCGCTACCAGAGACAATGATTCCCATAGTGGCATTCATTCAGGGGCGGGAAAGCCATGAGACCGGAGTTGGTGCTATCGTAGGGGCGCCGCTGATGCTGAGCACCCTGGCTTTCTTTGTAACGGGGACCTCTGTATTTATCTTTGCAGCTTCGCGGAGGCGCGCCATCAGGATGGATGTGGACTATGTTATTATGGGCCGTGACCTGAGGTCGTTTTTCCTTGTCTATGCGCTCGCAATTAGCGCAATGTTCTTGCCAGGAGGAAGGGCGCCTAGGATAGTTGTGGCTTTGTTTCTCATATTAACTTACGCCTATTACGTTCGACAGACGTTCTGTTGTGTGACAAGTCCCAGCACCGAACATGAGCTAGGCCCATTACACTTTCACCGCGAGGCTGAGGTTCCGCGTCTTAGGATTATAGTTTCTCAAGTATTTGTTGCCTTGCTTTGCATTGTTGGCGGTGCAAAGCTTTTTGTTGTTCATCTGGAACCCCTTGCGAGAATGCTTGGAATGCCTGAGCTTGTTCTATCAAGCATCATTGCGCCAATTGCTACGGAGTTGCCAGAGAAGTTTAACTCGATAACCTGGATTCGTCAGAAAAAAGATACCCTCGCTCTCGGGAATATAACAGGCGCCATGGTTTTCCAGAGCAGCATCCCCCCTGCGTTGGGCTTGATATTCACATCATGGGTATTCAATGCTGAAGCGTTAGCCGCTGGATTTATTGCTATTGTGGCGTCAATGTTTGCGTGGGCTGAGTTGACTTGGAAGAAGCGGCTGAGCCCTTATACCCTCTCCGCTGGAATTATATTCTACTTATTTTATATCGGGGTTTATTTCATCTTTTTGTCGAAGTAGTGTCTAGCCCAGTGAGCAAGCCGCTTAAATTCCTCTCCTCAGAAGGTGCATTAGATTTGTCATTAGCTAATTCAGCGCTTAAATCGGGTTTCTGACAGCACTCACTTATGCGAGAAATTCTCATTTGGTGAGAATTAGGCGCGAGACATAAAGGGATTTTTTTGAAAAATCAATTGTTTTTATGCAGGGGGGATTGCCACCAACTCTATTCCTTCTGGTCGTGCGATTGCAACATTGAAGCCTTCGCTACTGGCGGATGCGCCCCAGTTGCCAAGCTTGTCGAGAGCTAATACTGCCACTGTCACATTTCGAAGGTGAGGTTCTTCACTTATGGCCCACTTGATAGTTGAGCAACAGGCAGATGAGGGGTCTTTCCCTTGGCGCATTTCCTCAACTATTCTGAAGCTCATGCAGTAGCGCATGATGTGTTCGCCGACGCCAGTGGCTGCAGCAGCTCCGACGGCTTTATCGCAATAAAGGCCGCTTCCAATAAGGGGAGTGTCTCCAACACGGCCGGGTAGCTTGTATTTGATGCCGCTTGTTGAAGTGCCTACACAGAGGTTGCCGTTCTGATCAAGCGCGATAATGCATACGGTGTCATGGGATTCATTCGGAGCATGAGCACGCTTCCATTCCTTCCATTTTGCTTTCTCGCGCTCGATGAGCAGATTCTGTGGTTTGAACCCTTGTTCGATGGCAAACTTTCGAGCGCCTTCCCCAATAAGCAGGCAGTGAGAAGTTTGCTCCATAACTCGCCGAGCAACGGAAATGGCCTCTTTGATATCTCTCAGCCCAGCTACTGCGCCGTAGCGTCTGCCGTTGCCTAGCATTATTGCGGCATCTAACTCCACAATGCCTTCTGAATTGGGTGCACCGCCAATGCCAACGGAATCAACTTGCAAATCATCCTCGACTTTCCTTATGCCATCCTCAACTGCATCGAGGATTGACTTGCCTTCAAGAAGGCTTTTTATGGTTTCCTGTGCACCTTGTGCGCCAAATTTCCAAGTGGCAATTACTATTGGTTCCAATTATACACTCTTGTTTTGGGCGATTATGGGTTCTGTACAAAATCGGCAGGTAGCTTAATTTTAGTATGATGTAGACATTGAGTACCTAATCTTGCACATGCTGTAGTAATAGTAAAGAATTTTGTGGGCTAATTCAAGAAATTTCTAAAAAATCACCGTAATAGTGCTTGATTGGCATGATTCTTGAAGTGTTTGAAATTGGGTGATTGCAAGAAACTTTTTTCATCGTTTCCTAGATAGCAAGAAAAAATCCTGCTATAGACGCAATGGCAGGATTTTTCTTTTTCTTAAGGCGCTAACCTTAAAAGCTAAAATTGGCATGAATTTTGCAAGTACTTCTACCTGGAAAGCAACATCTTTTTCTCCTTCCTTACTTTTGCCTGCGGAAACGTTTCCGCAGGCTTATTTTTTGTGAAATTATTTTAACCATGAGCAAGGGAT
>JAIMAU010000028.1 GCA_023511795.1 Armatimonadota bacterium
TCCGCCATGTTTATGGCGGGTATTCGGCCCTCCTAGATCCACGATTCCCTTTAGGAACGCCTTCGGGCCGCGTACTTATCAAAATTAGGGTTTGGTAATAGGTTAACTTTAATGATAAAAGAAACCGTGCACGAAAGTCAAGGGCAAGTTTTACCTTGGCCATCTCATTTGGATTGGCAGCATGTTTGGAAACCTTGCATGCGGTTCCGTTTGATACCAATAGGCAGTCGACGCAATATCATCTTGAAGTGGCTGATATTTCCAGTTTGGCCACCATCCTAACGCCTGAATTGTAACACGCAAATCTGTTTCAAAGCGGATAGGGTCAAGTATATGCCATCGATAAAGTCCATGTTTAGGCACTTCACCAGGTTCTTTCCTCCACAGAGGATACCCAAGAAAAGGCGTCGAGTAAGTATCCCCAAAACACCATGCGCCGCCAAAGTAATCCTCGGTGCCCGTACCACAAATTGTTGGTTCGTCCTTGTCACCGTCTATATAGAACTTTACTTCGCCTTCTCCCCACCAGCCATTTGATAATTGTGTCCAGGCGAGATATGTGCCAACGTAGTGTCCTTTACCAATTACGTTTTCCAAAATAGTATGCTCGGGCTTTTCCTTTGGAGTAATTGACCGCCGCCATTGGGCATGAAAATATCCAACATCCTCAGGAATATCATCTAATTCATAGGTAATCTGGTAGAAAAAGCCTGCTATCTCCTCCCATCGCTGATTCTCTATTTCAATTCTAGCCTTCTTTCGAAAAGGCATTGGCCAATATGAGTTGAAACCTCCATTCGGGTTCACAGCAATTGGGATAGAGCTAATGTTCACTCGAAGCGCATGGCCATTGGCAAAGAAATCCCCCAGGGGAACCTCAACCGATGGCATTTCTTCGTCATCCCAGAACATCCGAAGTATGCAGTCTCGGTATGCTTTTGGGTCAACAGTAATCCAAATGTGCCGAATAACACCCGGACCTTCGATATTGGCAAGCACCGTATTCGATTCTTTTGGGAGTGTTATGCAGGGACGAACTTTCCAGCCTTTTCCGAGCCAAGCAGCGGCATTTGCTTCGTCAGGAACCTCTAATGCGCCTGCTCCTTTTTTGCCTTCAGGATTTTCAGCAGAGATACTACGCGTCTTGCCATCTGCAAGCCGGGCTATATCAAATAACCCATAAGGCAACACTGTCATGATTTCAATTCCTCCTTCCGACCATTAAAAAATAAAGATGTTGCCATTCTGGGGTAACAGACACCACCAACACACGAGATGGCACCTAAATCTTACCATTTTGTTTAAAACCCATTGTCCCAAACCTGCTCAAATGATTTCAGCATACGTCTACTATGCTTTCAGAAAACATGGCGTACATCTGTTTCCGAGAGATCTTTGATTGCTTTTACCTCAGCATCAACAGGCTTGCCCGCCCGCAAGAGTCTTGTTCCTCCAGCCAAATAAGCTTTAATCACCAAGCCATCCTTTAAGCTTACTAAAGCCGCCTCGGCATCTGTTTCGAAATCGAGAAATTTTATCTTTTTCCCCGCCCTGTCTGTTTGAATGAAATAGTCTATTCTACCATTTGCGAATCGTATTTCAACGCCAACTGTTGTGTTTTCTTGCCCAATATAAATATCGAGGGGCTTTATACTGTTTATTGGGCATTTTTCTCCAGCTTTTACAGGAAAGAATATATATAGAAATCTGACCTTGCCTTCCTTTTCTACAGAAAAAATTGGGGTTGGCACTGGCCGAACCTTGTAACCTCCTGCAGGAACCCAACCTTGGACTGGATCTTCTTGTCCGGAGACGATTTTGACACGAAGTTTATCATCAAAAAGAGGAATTATTGCAAGATTTGCGCTTTCTCTATTTTCTGTGATTACCATCTTTGTAAATTCATCTAGGCTAGCTCTTTCCGCGTCTAGGTGAAAAATGCTCTCATAACGATGTGGTTCCTTATCGTCTGGATTTAGAAAATCAGTTATTATCCAATACTCGGGCTTAACAAAAAATATGTTGCGAGTGTGAACAACCTTGATCTTATTGTTTTGTCCATAGCCCTCATCATAGGTACCCGAAGCATAATCGAAACCGTCACTTGATATCCATTTGTTCGGGAGAGGCTTGGAAACTACATACTGTTCTCTTGGCCGCCCAGCTCGATGTTGCCCTTCTCCGTCTACCATGACCGTGTTATGCGACGGAGTTGCAATAATATACCTGCGCCACTTTGAGCTATCATAAGGATAGTTGCCAGGGTCAACTAGATGATACTTTCCATGAGCGTAGATAACTATGCTCAACTTATCTTCATGTTGGTGTCCATAGCCAAATGGTCCAGCATCCATCATTAAGTACATGTCTTCCTTTTCCCAACCTGAGCGCATGATTAGCTGCCCAGAAAAAGGAAGCGCTATTGACCCAACAGAAGGCTTTGTTCCTTGCTTGCCCTCAGTCGCTACCCATTCGTAATCCTTGCGCTCTGGGAAATACTGCAATGCTTCTTTGAGATATCCCCTTATATTTGTCCGATTTCCGTCATTTAATCCTGGCAGGCAACCGTCTGGCATTGAAGCTAACAGATTGTAATCGTACATTTTTTGCAACTTCTTTATATAGTCACTCGGCATTGCAATGTCATTCATTTTTGCAACTTCCCATGCCATCCGGAAGTTGATTAAACTCACTTGGTGATATCCGCTAGAGAGCTCAATTTGTGCGCCATCCGGATAAACTTGCCTATCAAGTTCGCGGTAAAGTCTTTCGATAGCAGTCTTTCGCCATTCAGCTGAATCCTTAAATTCAGGGAAGATAACGCCAATATGCATTAGACCATTAGCTTCCATTGTAAGCCAATTCCCGCCGGTTGGATATTTCATAAGCTGTTGAGCATGTTCTTTGAACAACTTAAGCATAGTAATTAGAGCTTCATCAGAAAATGAAGGAGACGTTAAGAATCTATGGTATATCTCCATCCATGTTTGCCCTGCGCGAATGCCGCTTTCGATAGTGCGCCAAGTGTATGTCTGGTTTCCAGAAGTGTATTTTGGCGATGGACAACTCCGCGCCCAGTGAAGTAATTGGCGAACGAACTCTTCAGCATATTTCTCTTCGCCGGTATCCCAATAAGCACGACTGAGCTCCACCCATCCATGGTGACGATTTAGCTGCCACGGCCATTCGCGATAGTCAATTGGGTTTAGGTTCCAATTTATATCGCCATTAAACCGATGTCGGACGCCAACGCTTATCACATTATGCTGAAGATTTAAATCAGCCTCAGTTGTATTAACGTTCTTAGGTTTTGATTTATGAATCGGGCGAGAATGCGGGTCTATTTTCCAAACAGGTTTCTTGCGGTTGCGCATATACTCAGCCAGCTCGTGTTTTGCCAATTCTAAGTTGCCGAGATTAATAGCTTCTTTTACCCTTTCAAGCCCTGTTCGTTCTAAGTCAATGCTTTCGAATAGCTCAGCATCCGTTGTCCATGGGCCATTGCGGTCAGTTAGCCGCAAATCTGCAATGTTGAGTACTGCCTCTGGATGCGGCTGCATATTCCATCCTTCTGCTGTGAACATTAGATAGTCTATCTTATGGAAACCCACAGGGAGACGAGAACGACTCAGCTCATTAAAATGTATAATGAAATGCTTCCATCCCTCCCAATCAACCTTAATAGGTATATTAAAGTAATCGCTACCTTCACTTTCTGAGTTTTCCGAACCCAAAACAACCATAAAGGTAGAACCGGTTGCTTTTTGGGAATGTAAAGCAAACTCTAAGCAACTGAAATTGCTCCAATCATGCGGTATATCTTCAGTTTTAACAACCGCCGACTTCGACTGCTCCCACTTCGGTGAAGGTGAACCATTATAAGATAAAGCAGGGTCTTCAATCAGACCTTGCCAGGATGAAAGGTCCGCTAGATTACATAGTCCGACAGGTTTTGCTAGCATGTTGGATTTATCCAATAAGAAAAGCAAAATAAAAATAAGAAAAATAAAGAGCCTCATCTTCTATTCTCCTTTGGAATTCTTGCGCATGCATTGTACACCAATCGTTCATTGCTAGACAATAAGTTTCCTACTTTTATGGATAAATCACCTGCATTCAAAATTAGGTTTAAACATTGCTATGTTTAGGGAAGCATTAAATACAAATTTGAAACGAGCTGGGAGGAAAAATGAGATGGCTACCATTGCAATAATCGCGTTGATTTTAGTGATAATTGGCGCTCTGAACTGGCTGCTTGTAGCGCTCTTCAATTTCAATTTAGTATCTGCAATTTTTGGAGAACGTAGTGCGGCGGCGAAGGCGATTTATGTTCTCGTGGGAATCGCAGGGCTTTATACAATCTATCTGTTGACCTTAATTCCAAGCGCTATGGCCCAGTCTAGGCCGGGTTATTGATAACACCCCAGCCCGCAGTGCATAAGTTTGTATAAGTAGAAAGACAAATTAAACCTTTCTACTAAAGTGGAATTCTTTTGTTTACGGCGAAAGTTGTCTAATCCAAATATTTCGATAACGAATGCGATTCCCGTGGTCTTGCAACATTATTGGGCCAATAGCGGCGTTCTCGCTTCCCAGTGCGGCAGCAGTTGCTCCTGGAACTTCTACATTATCGTGAATTAGCACACCATTTTGGAAAACAGTCAATCGCGCTTTGCTAGTTTGCTTTCCTTCGGCATCAAATTTCGGCGCATGGAAAACTATATCAAAAGTCTGCCACTGCTTAGGAGGCCTGCACGCATTCACCAATGGAGCTGCAACACCATAAATGGCTCCACAGTCGTTATTCTGACTCTTAAGACCATACGAATCTAATACTTGTATCTCAAACTTGCCTTGGAGGTAAACTCCGCTATTTGCACGCGCTTGGCCCTTTGCATCCGCCATTAGAGGCAGCCAAAACTCGATATGGAGTTGGCAGTCACCGAATTCTCGCTTAGTGCAGATGTTGCCTGTGCCTGGAACAACTTCCATATACCCGTTCTCCACTTTCCATTTTGCTGGGCCGTCCGAGCTTGCGCTAACCCATTCGGAAAGGCTGGAACCGTCAAATAGCACAATAGCATCTGCTGGGCGAGTTTCGCCCCCGGTAAATAAAGGCTCAGTAGAAGCAAAAGGAACACCAACTAAAAATAGAAAAACAGTAAACAAAGCTACCTTGAATATAGACAAAGTAACCCCTCCGTTGTAATTAACATTAAAATTTTTTTCGCCTGAACTTTTAATGACGCAATCAAAATTCCGTCACGCCTGTGAAGCGAAAGCCCCGCGCTTTGATTGCAGGAACCACTGCCCACTCACCGCGCATAGTATCCTTTGAAATCATCTCCACATTCGAGAAACGCTCGAGTATGCTGTCGGTGAATCGAAGGTTCTTTACTGGCTTTGTGATTTTTCCATCCTCAATTAAGAAAGTTCCATCGCGTGTCATGCCAGTAAACAACGTGAGTATAGGGTGAATTGTGTTTGTGTAATGGAATCTGGTAACGAAAATCCCCTTTTTTGTGCTAGCTATCATCTCATCAATTGAGGCATCTCCTGGCTCCAAAAACAAGTTCGTAGGAAATGGGCCATAGGTACCAGGCCCACCAATGCTGTGCCCTGTAGATTCCTTGCCCTCTTTATATGCGGTATAGGAATCGTACACAACCGCATTGGCAATACCTTTAACAATTAGGTCTACTCGCTGTTTCGGCACACCTTCTGCATCAAAGGGCCGTGGGAGCCCGCGTGTATCCAACCCATCATCCCAAATGGTAATGTTCTTCCCGGTTATCTGCTGACCAAATTTCCCGCACATAAAGCTCCGACCCTCTTGGACAGCAAGAGCACTAAACCCCAAATCAGCAAGAAGGACAACCATTTCTTCAACTGCATAAGGAAGCAAAACGACGTCATATTCGCCAGGCTCTATTTTTACAGGGTTCTGCCCTTGCACAGCTCGAGTAGCCGCCTCAACTGCTGCGCTAATTGGATTTAGATTGCCGATTCGTTGGGAAACCTGCTCAGCAAACCCATGGCCACTGTCTGAAGTCATTACGGTGCTCAAGCGTGCTCTTGTCATTGCATTGTAAGCATTAACGCCCAGAGTATTAACAACCGCAAACTCTTGGTAACCATTGGAAAGCAAGCCAGCAGCCGATGCGCCCTGTTTTCTTGCCTCCGATATTAGTTGCGCGACCACAGATGCTCTGTCTTCAGGACCAAATAAAGCGGTTGGTTGATCAAAGGTATCTATTGGGGCAATTGGTTTCGGATGTGGCAGAGAAACAAAATCTGGATTTTCTGCAGAATGCTGAGCAAAAGCAACAGCCTTTTTAACTACAGAACATATCGCTTCATCGTCAAGTTTGTTTGTTGTTGCATAACCAATTCGCTTGCCAATTATAGCCCTGACCGCCAAACAAGCATTTCTCTCAAATACATTTTGATGAATAAAGGAGTTTGCAAATCGGGTTAGCGACGATTCTCCGATGGTGATAGAAGCTTCGGTCATATCGGCATTCGAATATTCAATGACCTTATTAAGTATCTCTAATACCTTCTCCTTACCCAGCATCTCTACTCCTCCGATTCCTCTTGCGATTCCACTACGCCTATGCGGACATTTTGGAATCTTGCAGGTGCTACACCATGTCCAACGTGCGCAGCCTGGCCAGGTTGTCCTTTACCACAATTGGGGATACCCCAAAGATGCCATTCATCCTCTCCAGCAATAGCATCACAGTTTCCCCAAAACTCATATGTGATGCCTGTGTATGTTGCGTTCTTGAACAATTTCCCCAGCGAACCATCCTCAATGTCGTAGGCAAATTCCGTAGCAAACTGGAAATTAAGGCGCATATCATCAATGCTCCAAGATACAACGGTTCCCGCGTAAAGTCCTCGTTTAGTATCTTCTATCATTTCACCAAGGGTCCAATCACCAGGCATTAGATTAATATTTGTCATTCTGATTAGCGGAATTCTATTCCATCCGTCTGCCCTCATTGCGCCACTACTTCGCTGGCCAAGCTTCTCAGCTGTCTCACGCGAAGTGAGATACCCAACGAAAACGCCTTCGTCAATTATGTCCACACATTGAGCAGGCACACCCTCATCATCATAGAAGAAGCTCCCTAAGCCACCGGGTATAGTTGCATCTGCTACTATGTTTACAATGTCCGACCCATATTTGAAATTGCCCAGTTTTTCTGGTGTTAGGAAGCTCGTCCCTGCGTACGATGCCTCAGTGCCAAATACCCTATCAAGCTCAATGGGATGACCGCAAGACTCATGAACTTGCAGGGCAAGCATCGAACCTTCAAGAATTAGCGCACGAGTATCCGAGGGACATTGCGGCGCAGTAAGAAGCTGAGCTGCTTCCTTTGCCACCCGTTCGGCATTTCCAACAAGATCCCATGCCTCGACGAATTCGTAACCTGCCGTTGCAAAATCGCCGCCGAATGATGCAGGGTAAGAACGCTTTTGAACTTCGCCTTCGCTTACAGCTGTTGCCTCTATTCCTGCTCCGCTTTCTGTTTTTACTTGCTCAATGTACGAACCTTCTGTGCTCGCAAAAATTTGTTCTGTCCGCCAAAATTGCATAGAGGCCTCAGAAACTTTTATCTCAGGTGTTTGCCGAATAATGTTGTCAGCATCTAATAAGAGGCTAATCTTTTCCTCAATTGGAATCTCAAATGGGTCTTTCTTAATTTCCCACTCAAACCTGCCATCTGCCGGCTCTGCTGGCGCGAGTTTGACAGGCTCATGCTCGATGCTAGCCGATGCTTTCGCTATGCGGACAGCTAGCTCGGCAGCCCTATCTATCTCCTCCGGCGTAATTTCCAAGCTGCTCGCAAATCCCCATGCTCCATCAGCAACCACTCGTATACCAAATCCCTCATCAGTCGAAGATTCCAGAGCTTCTACTTTGCCGTTCTTTGTGCTAAGTGACTCATTAGTGCGTCGAACTATGCGAATGTCGCCATAGCTTGCACCCAGCCGCCGAACCTTGTCCAATGCTCTGTCGGTTAATTCCTTCACTTATGCCGTCCTCCTATTCCCACGGGTTCGGTTTACGTTATATCCGCAATCCAATAGGCCAAAACATACCTGAGGTATATTGCCTAATAATCACTAGATTTCCTGCTTTCTGGTTACTCAATTGCAAAAAATCTGAAGCTCAGAAATTATCTCTTTGGTTTTCCAAATCGGGGACACCACCAAGATGAGCTAAGTGGTAGACTAGCCTACATAGCGCAGTGGCTGAAACCATTGAAAGAAACATAGATGCAACATATCTAGTGTGTGGAAGCGCTTGTGCCACAAAGAAAGTTGGAGCCGATGAAATAATTGCAAGCAAAAGTCCCAGGGTTATTATCTGCCAATCCCGCCGAGCTTCCCAGGCTGCTAAAAGCCAAAATCCACAAGTTATTGTCGCTGGCAACGCCCCATCAGGCAAGAGTAACCTTGTCATTGAAACCTGCCATGGTATTGTAAGCTGATGAGCATCTGCAACTATCCCTATGGCAAATGCAACCAACATGCCGATTAATTTGTATACCAATGAACTTCGGCGCAAAAGAAGCAGGATAATAAACGCAAGGCATACTATGACCACCGGGGCTTTCTCTTGCGAAAGAAAGTAGCAAATTAGAGGACCTCCAAAAAACGTAATTGTACGCCACCACCACGCTGCGTTCGAACCAAGAGAATACCCAAAGCCAACGCTCATCCAATGAACAAGCCCCAGTAAATCTAAAGCAAGTAGCCAAAATAAAGTAGGTAACCAATTTTTTCTTATGCATGCGACAACAAACGGCATGCCGCTATGTGTTAGTATCTTTTCTCGATTCAACCAAGCAATCATTATTCCAGCCAAAGGCCAAGCAGTAAATCCAGTTTCTTTGAAACAAACACCAATTATGGCGAAAATTAACGCAAGAGCCCATCTTGCATATGTAAGTAGCAAGAGACTTAGGACTATGGATATGCCGGAAAAGAAATCTGGTATATTCTTAGGGTCGCACAGCGCTTCCCGTACAGATTCACATCCAGAAAAAAGCAATGAGATAGGAAAAGGCCTTGCTCCTGCAAAAAGCCATATTGTTGTGATAACCAACCACTTCTTGTAAGTAATTCTCCATAACAATGAGGCTGATAAAAACAGAAAAACCAGATGCGCACATACCGCAATAATCTGTCTGGGAAGCATGAATTCTTGGGGCCAAAGTAGTCGTTCAAGCAAGAACACGTAAGAAGCTAGAGGGCGCCAAAACGGGACCTCGCCACACCAAGTACCTGTCCACCATTGAACTGTATCTCTTGCCCTATGTATGCCATCTAATCCTCTATTTATGAACTCCCAATCAATATCCCGACTAATATCTCTAAACGGTTCAGAAATATACGGCAAAAGAGAGCCATATATCATAAATGCAACACTGCTGATGACCAGCAAGGTTGCAACACTAAAGCTATATTTGTATAGCATATTGACCCAGTTTGATTTCATCCACGTCGACACCTATTCCCGCTGCCTCAGAAAGTATAACCGACGCCCGTTTAATTACAATTCCACCTTTTACTGGGTCATCCGCGAGAAATTGAGGACCGTTTAGATCAACTGGATACTCAAACCCAAATGCAGAGTACAAGTGTGCACTTGCCGCAAGACCTAGTCTTGTCTCCGTTAAACCACTTCCAAGCAAGCCGATTCCTGCATCAAGTGCTCTTTCGATACACCTTCTAGCACCTGTTAGTCCCGCCATCTTTGAAACTTTAATAACTATAAAGTTCAGGGCTTTCATTATAATAAGTTGTTCGAGATCTCCCACTGAAAAAACCGACTCATCAACAGCAATTGGAATGGCTGATTTAGCAACTAGTTCTTGCAGTGCTAAAAAATCATTGGCCGGCACAGGCTGCTCCAGCACATCTACGCCGATTTTTGCCATGTCCTTGCTTCGTCGAATTGCAATATCAACCGAGTATGCTTGGTTTGCATCAGCCCATAAAAAGCAGTTACCAGCTACTTCCTTTACCGCTCGTAGTATATTTAGGTCCAACGAAGGATCCATGCCTATCTTTACCTTAAACCCACGATATCCTGCTTTAAGAGCTTCAGCAGTCACCTCTTCAGCTTTATGCGGCGAATCAACAGTTGTTAGGAAGCTAAGATTTACTAATTTTGATGAACTTTTGCTAAAATACTTATACAGAGGTATACCCTTTCTTTTACATATAATGTCGTGCAATGCCATATCTATGCCCGACTTAGCAATAGGCTGTCCGACGGTAATTCCAGGCGCAATTACTTGATCCATAACGTTATGGATTGCGTCCAAATCTTCTGCATCCATTCCAATCAGCGCCGGTGCGAGATAGTTGCGAATGGAGGTTACAACAGATTCGAGGGTTTCATAGCTCCACCTTGGGCTAGGCCTTGCCTCGCCCCATCCCAAAATTCCGTCGGCTACAATGCGAACGTATGCATGTGGTGCACCAGCTTTCGGCCCGCCAACAGAACCACGAGAAATTTTGAACTCCGTTTTGAATGGTAGATTCAGCGGAATTACTTCGATGGATTCAATTTTCATTTGTTATCTCTTGCAAGTTTATCCGTAACCTTGCGAACGTATACTGATGTCGCAGGGAAAATTGATGCAAGTGCGCATCCTTTTTCTTTGCCCAATACACTCACAGCAGTCGCAAGACCATCGGAAATGATTCCACTAGGGGAGATTACTGTAACCGCAATCCTATTTGTCAACCCCAACCCTGTTCGTGGGTCTACTATATGTGAGTATCGTTTCCCGCTGATTTCCACAAACTGTTGGGTATCGCCAGACGAAGAAATTGCACAGTTAGAAAGCACTATTCTGCTGTGCTGAGGATCCAAATTTGCTATTTCGATCTCCCACCCCTTCTTGCCTGGAGGAGGATTACTTACCAAAACATCGCCGCCCATTTCAATCAAAGCGCTATTTATATTATACTGCTTAAGAATTCGCATTGCCTCATCACAAGCATAACCCTTGGCGATTCCCCCAAGATCAATTTGCATTCCCCTATTAGCAAGCCTTACCGTTCCTGTTCTTTCGTTGATTATTATTTTTTGCCATCCAATCAATTTCTTGGCTTCTTTAACTTCCTCTTGCGAAGGTATCACGCCCGACTTTCGAGCCTTCCGCCAGAGTTTCACTAATGGACCGACTGTAACATCTAATGCGCCGGCTGATTTTTGACTGAGCTCAACAGATTTTTTAAGAATGAACAAAAGTTCCTTGCTTACTCGCACAGGAGGCCCACCAGCACTCGCGCAAAGACGCATGATTTCGCTCGTTGGCCTGTAATCGCTCATGATATCTTCTAAATAAGCAATCCTCTTGAAAGCAGCCTCTGCCGCTTTTTCTGCAATCTTTTGATTTGGCGCATACAGCACAATACGCGTGCGCACGCCCATTGCAATTTCCGAGTATTCAAAGCGCCTTGGCTTCGGATACGAGCCAAAAGATAAAGAACCTAGCAATATAGAAAAACTCGCTAGAACGAATAAGACCAAATATTGTTTGCGAATTATTATTTCACGCTTCCTCCCATTGCTTTTTCAAGAACTTAACTGACTTGGGAATTTCGGCCTCAGGATCCCCTTCTACGCCACACTCCAAGCTGCAGTAATCTTGGAATCCAATCATCTTCAGCCCCTTGAAGCCATCGCGAAAGTCGCGCTCGTCTTGACCAGGAAGTTTTCTTTTTGCAGAAGCCAAGTGAACATGATGCAAATATTTACCTGACGAAATGAATGCGCCCAAATCACTTGGTTCTTCGATGTTCATATGGTAGAAATCTCCCATCATGCATACACCTGGGTGGTTTACATCACGGCAAATTGCGGCTGCGTCGGCAAGCAAGCGCAAAAACCAAGCCTCACGTCTATTAAGTGGCTCCATCAAAAGGCGTGTGCCACACTTGACAGCATACTCACCTAGTTCGGGTAGCAAATCAACAAGTATCTGGCGACCTTCCACATGCCCGAGCTTAGTTTGACCATTAAAAGCAGGGACAAAGATTAAACCAGTTGAACCTAGTTCGCCTGCAGCTGTTAGAATTTCTTTCATCGTCGTAATAGCTTTCTGACGTTCAGATTCCTGATCGCTAATCAATGCACCATCGAAACCTGCACATATTGCGCTTACCTTAATCTTTGAGTTTTTTAAAGCTTTCTTTATCTCCGCCACTCTTTCACTAAGGCCGCGCCCGCCTATTTCGATGCCCTCAAAACCCCATTTTTCCATCTTTGCAATCCGCTCTTGGAGGTCCTTGCCTGGAATGATTCGCTCTTGGCTGGAAAGCTTAAGCACTGCTTTCTGTTTTGCTTCTTTCGCTTCAACCTCTGGAAAACTTAGCGCAAGGCTGGCGCCCCCTAGCGCTGCAGCTGTCATCAGTTCACGCCTATTTAATTTCATACCTAACCTCCTGTGCGCTCATTTATTCTTTCGATGATAGAGATTTTTGTCAATTGTTTACTAAATAAAAGGAGTCTTTCCAGGCATAGCAACTGGTGCAACTGGAAGCGGACCGAACTCTAGCTTTGGTGGCATTAGGTCTTCCTTCGAATTGAGTGCCTGCTCCCAAGTTATCTCCTGCCCTGTATAGGCTGACATTCTACCCATGATTGCGGTAAGGCAGCTTTCGGCTATTTGTTTTGCTTCGTTCAACGGTTTTCCTGAACGAATACTTTCAATCAAGTCCTTATTTTCTTGAACATATGGACTTGGATTCGCACCTTCGTACTTCCATTCAATCTCTCCGCGAATCATATTGGCGCAGTTCGACCACCCTTTCGTTCCTATTACACGTTCCGAAACATTGTTGGCGCAACCATCAATTTGCCGACACATGCTCATCACATGGACGCCATTTGGATATTCGTAGTCAATGCAAAAATGATCGTAGATATGTCCATATGCCGGGTCCGTACGAACTTGGCGCCCTCCCATACCAACACATTTTACGGGATGGGCTTGGAGTGCCCAATTAATTACGTCCAGATTGTGAACATGCTGCTCGACAATATGATCACCCGATAGCCAAGTAAAGTATAGCCAATTCCTACACTGCCACTCCATGTCCGTCCATTCCGGCTTACGCCCATGATTCCAAAGGCCACCTTGATTCCAATAACATGTTCCAGACACTATATCGCCTATTGCGCCCTCGTGAATCCTTTTTATTGTCTCTATATAGGAAAGCTGATGTCTTCTTTGCGTTCCAGCAACTATACCAAGTCCCTTCTGAGCAGCAATTTCGCCACATTCCAACACTGTTCTCACCCCAGGAGCATCAACAGCAACCGGCTTTTCCATGAACACATGTTTTCCAGCTTCAACAGCGGCTTTAAGATGTGATGGGCGGAAACCTGGAGGAGAGGCAAGTATCACCATATCCACGCCAGCATTGATGACTTTAAGATAGTTGTCGAAGCCCGTAAAGCACCGTTCGCGCGAGATATCCACGTTATTCTTAAGCTTCTCATCTTCTGTTAACCGTTTGAAGCAGCTATCAAGGCGGTCCTGAAAAAGATCCCCAAGCGCAACAATTTTCACAGGCAATCCAGTTTCGATGCAGTTAATAGCCGCGCCCGTACCACGTCCGCCACATCCAATCACACCGATTCGCATTACGTCGGACCCTGCAGCCCAGGCTCCCTGAGCAATTTTCGCTGCTCCGGTAGTCAAAAGCACCGCTGAAGCAGCCGACCCTTTTAGAAAGCCCCTTCGTGAAATCGAATCCTTCTTTTGCACTTTGATTCACCCTTTCATGCGAAAATTGATAAATCTCATTTGCAATACTTACTTCACCCTGATTACCCTAAAACCTGCAAATGGTGCGTCGGAAAGCCACCACTTGCTCTTTGGGCTTTGAGGGTCATTTGCCTGCCACGATTCGTCTTGATACTTCCGCGCTGTGGGCGATATTGTTTTCGCCATATCATCGAATGCACCACCACAGAGTACCGGTTTCCCCGACAAATCCGTACACCATTCCGCGACATTTCCAAGCATGTCATAGATTCCCCATGCATTTGGAGATTTTTTTCCAACTGGCTGAGTCTTTTCCTGCCAAAACCAAGCAAACTCTGCAAGTTTATCTTTTTCAGGAGGAGGCATCCCAGCACGGCAAGCATATTCCCACTCTGCTTCGGTTGGCAAGCGATACTTTCGGCCAGTTTTTGCCGAAAGCCACTTGCAGTATTGTTCAGCGCCAAAATAGGAAACATTTATTGCTGGATAGCCTTTATGTCCAAATCCGCGATCAACCGTCCCGTAAGGTTTGCTTGGCCTAGAAACGGCATCCTTGTTTTCTGACGTCCCTTCTGGCACATCGAGCTTAAACACAAAAACATCATACTCATCCCACGTGACCTCTGTCTTGCCAATCCAGAAAGGCTTTATCTTAATTCGCTTAGTTGCACCCTTCTTCGCCGGGTCGGGCATTAGAATCTCACCACCTGGGACACCGACCATTTCAAATTTTACAAGCGTTCCAGGAATCCTTTCTGTATAAGAAATGGGACGCTCTTCTGGTTGTTTATTCGCCCCCTCAGCCTTTATAAGGCACATCATGATGACCATTATGCATAAAGTTTTTAAAGTAGCTTTCGCAGTTTCTAGAATACGCATACTTGACCTCACCATTAACTTCTTATTCTCTGACGATAGGGATTTCCTTGTTTATTTGAATTAGAAATAGAAAATTCTTTACTTCTTTGATTATCTGGAAATGACTCTGCCACTTGTAAGAATAAACGTTTCGCCTGGGGCAAGCTTTGCTTTGATGGGCATTGGGTTTAACACATTAAGCGGCCTTATTTCCACAGAATCGTTTGTAACCTTAATGTCATACATCGTGCCGGCATAGCATAGATTTCTGACGCCAGCATATTTTAGAGAAGATGGAAGATTTGGCCTGATTTTTAGCCCCTCTGTATCAGCTTCTATACCAAGAAAACCATAAAGGAACGCACATGGTACAAGTCCGCTCTCAGGGAATTCTCCTTCTACGCCTACCGAGCCTGCTTGCCCGCCAGGACCACCTTGCGTTTTTTCACCCCTATAAAGTGGACTCCCTCCGCAAAGTCGATCAGGCATCCAATAGCGGTCGAGAATTTCCTTAAATCGCTTGAAAGCGTTGTCCGCACCAAGATATTTCACACGAGCCATTAAGTCATAATAAGACGTATACAAAATTGCGCCACCATCCTGGCATTGATCACCATAATCTGTCCCAGCCCATCCAAAATACCACCAGCTTGGTATAGGCTCCTGCGGCTCGTCCCTCCTTGGATTATGAATTGTATTAGCGCGCGGAGCAAAAATCCATGCTGAATACGTATCCGCCTTGCCTGACGAAGTTGGTTCTGTCTCCATCCAACAATAGATTCGCTCAACCTGCGCTTGATCGGCAAGACCATACGCCACAGCCTCTAGATTGATAAAGGTAAACCCATAATCATGTTTTACGCCATCTACATCCACACACCCGACATATCTGCCCTTTGTTTGGTCCCAAAAAGTCAAATTATACTCCCGGCGCACCTTTACCCTAAGGTTGCGATAATAATTTGCTGACTTTTTCTCTCCAGCAAGGTCAAGGCCAGCTTTAGCACAAAAATCTTCTAAATCTGCCATTGCCCTTAGTGATTCATAATAGAAAGTGTTGCAAAAAGCATCCTTATAACCAAATGGAAGAATATCCCAATAATTGCTGCCAATCCCATTATGTTTTCCTTCATGGCCTTTTGCGTCAATTACGATTATGCCATCCTTCCCCTTAAGTTGATTTAGCTGAAAATCCATTGCTTTCCTTAGTTTTGGCATAACCGCCTTTAGGAATTCTATGTCTCGCGTCCAGGTGAAATAATGGTAAGCGCCCAGTATGAAGCAGGAGTTTGTCGTGAAGTGCCTAGTATCGTAGTCGTTCTTCCCATCATTATCTTCGTCTTTAAAGGGGAAGGGCCAGCCTTCCTGACTGCCCCACGTATAAATATATCCATCTTCTCGCATTGAAGGGTTAAGAAAGTGATTCTTTTGCTCATCGCGCTGTGGATTGGCGGTCCAACAGTGAATGCGGGAACACCATTCCTTCCATTCCGGTGGTGTTCCTACACCAAAATTAAGTGCATGACTGTAGTAGAATTCATTTAAAACTTTATCAAAGTTCTTATCTGACGAGTAAAAAACCGGATAATAACTAGGCAGCTCCTCTTTATGTGGCAGGACTTCCATTTCTAACGTAGCACCATTGAACTTCAACTTTGCAGAATCTTCTTCGAATTCAAACCTCAAGTGCTGTCCAGGCTGGAGATCAAACCTTATATCTGCATTCTTTCGCCCCATAGCATAAACCCATTTGCTTGGGCGTAAATGGTCAGAAAATGGCCTGCGTTTGAATTCTTGAACGATTATATGCTGTCCAGCATCGGTATAAAATCTCTTAAATGGGAAAATTGCCACATCATAGCCCGATTTCTTCCAAGGCATGACGACCCAAGTTTGGATATTGGGAGACGGAACACTACTTTCTTTTAACTTAAACTCGCTTTTGAGCTTAGAATCCTTCAAGGTAATTTCCACATCGCCTGCCAGATCTGTGAAACCCTCGCATTCAAATACAAAGTCGATATTGGACTGCTCCTTACCGTCAATATAAGCCACCATTGAAGAATTAACATTATTATCTGTTGCCCACCAACCAATTTGTTTACCAATAGGCGCTGACATCTCTAAATAGTAAATACCTGCTGGTTGAGGGTCAAACTGCAAACCTTGGCGGCTATTATCTTGGACATTTACAATTACGCGACGAGCCACCACCTCCTTTTTTGCAAAGTCGCCATCTGGCAAACGATAGAGAGTAAGAGTACAACCACAGTTGGTTTCGTGCCATGTAGGGAAACTTCCAGAAACACTTGTAATTTTTCCTGAGCCAACTTCGAACTTTACACCTAATGTGCCTTGGGACGGACACGCTATCGGATGGCCACTTTGTTCTTGTTTAATTTTAAATAGCGATTTTACAGCAATGTTTCGAAGGATAATACCGCTTTTTAGCTGTTCAAGCTGAATGCCGCTGCCATTTTCTGTCGGGCCACCAAACGACATAACTTTGATTATATTTTCGCCATACTTTCCATTTCCCGCTGGGTCAAGCCGCAACACATCGAAACAACCATCACGCCCGCTTAGGAAAAAGTAGCCGTTAGATACTTCATACGACTGGGAACTAGAACTTAAAAGACAAATGCCTAGAAACAAGAGGAGAATTTTAATCATTGTTCGTCCTCAGGTGAAATCATCCTATCGCCTGTCATATTCAATTCCGTTATCCCGAATTCCTTCACTAAATAGCCTTCACGCAGTTTACCGCATTCTTTACAAACGCTCATGTTTTGGTGGCAAGTTAACCGGGTAATTAAACTATGCGCCGGTTTTGAGGGGATAAAATGAAAACAGAAATTCCAGAACAATATGCTGAGGTTTTCAAAGAAGCTTTAACAGCTCTCAATATTGCAAAAATACCTTATGTTGTTGGTGGTGCATACGCTGCCTGGCATTATACAGGATATTGCCGGTACACACATGACCTGGACCTATATCTGGAAAAAAAGTGGGTTGAACAAGCATCAAACGTCCTGCTTCAAGTTGGTTTTTTAGACTATGGGGAAACCGCGGCTGGCGACCGCGAATGGATCTTTCATGCAATTAAAAACCAAATAATGGTAGACCTTATTTGGGAATCTCCAAACCACCTTTTATCTGTAGATGAATCATTTTACAAACGGGGAGTTGAAGGAACCTTCCTAGGCATACCAGTTCGATTCATGCCAGCTGATTGTCTAATCTGGACAAAAATATTTACAGTCAACCGCCAGCGCTGCGATTGGCCTGATATTTTTAGAATTATACGTTCTCGACCAGGAAATCTCGATTGGGATTTCCTACTTTTAAAACTGGGCGAAAATTGGCAAGTATTGCTCTCATGCATTATACTTTATGAATGGGTATATCCTGCCGATGCAGATGCAGTTCCGCATTATATTCGTAAAGAGCTTTTGGGAAGGCTCCAAAAACTTGAAATTCCTAAGGAACAACGTAGTAGGGAAATAATTCTAGACCCATGGATTTATACACGTGGCGTGTTGATATAGCGAAATAATATGTTAATCGGCGCAATGAACAACCCAATGAAAGATGTTATTGAGGAGATTGAAAGCTTTGCCTCAGACGGGTTTGATTTTATCGATTTAACGCTCGAACCAGACTTGGCATATTCAGCAAGGCTGCCGGTTAATAAAATAAAAAAAGCATTAGAACGAACTGGCCTCGGTGTTGTAGGACATACAGCTTATTATCTTCCAATCGCATCACCCTTTCCCGAACTTCGAGAAGCGGCAATCACCGAAATGGAACGGGACATGCGAATATTTGCAGAAATAGGGGCAAAGAAGGTTAACATTCACCCATTTGTAACTGTGCCCTTGCACGATAACCGATGGATTCGCGAAACCAATATCAATGCATTTGCAAGACTGTCGCATCTTGCACGAGAGTTGAATTTGAAACTGATGATTGAAAATCTGTTCAAC
>JAIMAU010000029.1 GCA_023511795.1 Armatimonadota bacterium
CTCGAAAGGCGTGGGACAGCATTATGCGAATATTGATTACCGGAGCCGCCGGTATGCTTGGCAATGACCTTCAAAAGGTCCTTGGAGGCGAAAACGAACTAATTTTGACTGATATAGTTGGCGATTTCATTCCGTTAGACATAACAGATACCCAAAACGTTAGAGATATGCTCTTCAAAGTACGTCCGGACCTTGTAATTCATTCTGCAGCATATACCGATGTTGATGGGTGCGAGCGAGAGCCAGAAAAAGCATATCGCATAAACTCATTTGGGACGTGGAATGTCGCTGCAGGATGCGAGGCTATCAAAATACCAATTATTTATATAAGTACTGATTTTGTCTTTGACGGTGAAAAGGGCGAGCCTTATTATGAGTTTGACACGCCAAATCCTTTAAGCCACTATGGCAAATCGAAATATGCAGGAGAATTGTATGTAAGTTCACTATGCTCAAAATATTACATTATTAGAACCGCCTGGCTTTACGGCGAAAATGGAAAAAATTTCCCGCGCACTATGCTTACCTTGGCGAAAACTAGAAAAGAACTGACGGTTGTGGATGACCAGGTTGGTTCGCCCACGTTTACATATGATTTAGCACTTAAAATTAGGGAGCTTGTTCAATCTCCACTTTATGGCGTTTATCATGTTACAAATAAGGGTTTGTGTTCATGGTTCGAATTTGCAAAAACAACGCTTGCACTTGCGGGTATTACTGATGTAGAAGTTAAACCGATTAAGTCTTCCGAATGGCCGAGTCCAACAGAACGTCCAAAATATTCTGTTCTGAAGCACTGGGCGCTTGAAATGCAAGGAATGGACGACCTTCGTCATTGGGAAGAAGCGCTCGAAGATTTCATAAAGCGGATTTCAAATGGATTATAGTGAGACACTGAACTTGCCGAGGACCGATTTTCCGATGCGGGCCAATCTTCCAAAGCTCGAACCAGAAATTCGCCAGTTTTGGGAGAAGTGCGACATCTACAAGAAATCGTTGGAAAAGCCCGCACATAAGGGAGAGTTCATACTTCATGATGGGCCTCCATATTCAAACGGCCACATTCATATGGGCCATGCGCTCAATAAGATTCTAAAAGATATCGTTATCAAGTACAAAACAATGGCCGGCTACCGATGCCCATTTGTTCCAGGTTGGGATAACCATGGAATGCCGATTGAAGCTGAAGTATTCAAAGAGTTCAAAAAACGAGGTAAAAAACCAGAACGCCTTGAAATTAGGCAGAGATGCCGAGAGTATGCATCCGAGTGGGTTAATATTCAGCGTGAGGAGTTTATACAACTTGGGGTCCGCGCTGACTGGAAAAACCCATACCTTACTATGTCCACCGAGTATGAAGCCACAATCGTGAAAGTTTTTGCTGAATTGGCGTTGGGTGGGTACATATATCGAGATTTAAAACCAATTTATTGGTGCACCAATTGTGAAACTGCTCTTGCAGAGGCAGAAATTGAATATCGAATGCATGTTTCGCCCTCAATTTATGTGCGTTTTCCCCTTAAATCTGATGCTAATGGTATATTTTCTAATCTTCCAGTAGACCATTGTTTTGCTTTGATTTGGACAACAACCCCTTGGACAATCCCTGCAAATGTTGCTTTAGCGGTGCATCCAAATTACAGTTATGTGATAGTGCGCGTAGGCGAAGACTATTACTTACTTTGCGAGAATCTTCTTGAGAGAGTTTCCGCTACAATTGGATTCCAAGATTATCAAATCATTAGCATTGCAAAAGGAACAGAACTGGAGGGCACTGTCTTCGCACACCCAATTTTTGATAGAGATTCTATTGTCGTACTTGCCGACTATGTCAAGTTGACGGAGGGAACAGGGATAGTTCATATTGCACCAGGACATGGGCGTGAAGACTTTGATACTGGACGAGAATACGGCCTTCCAGTGTTAAATCCAGTTGATGATGCTGGCCGCTTTACAGAAGAAGCTGGCATATTCGCTGGCTTAACCATCGAGGAGGGAAACCGAAAAATTATAGAAGAACTGGAGCAAAGAGGACAGCTATTAGCTCACTCAGAGGTTGAACATAGTTACCCCCATTGCTGGCGCTGTCACAAGCCAGTAATATTCCGCACTACAGTGCAGTGGTTTCTTAACCTAGAACACAATAACCTGCGCAATAAGATTATTGACTCCATCGAAACAATAAAGTGGTTCCCTGCAGAAAGTATTAACCGCATCACAGCAATGATTGAAAATTCGCCTGATTGGTGCATTTCTAGGCAACGCGCATGGGGTGTAGGAATTCCTGTCTTTTACTGTGCGTCTTGTGGGAAAGAAATAATGACCCAGGAATCTCTGAATGCTGTTTATGAGTTAGTAAAAGCCAATGGGTCAGACGCTTGGTTTACAAAAGAGCCGTCGGAAATTCTCCCAGATGATTTTTGTTGTCCGAACTGCGGTGGGATGTCATTCAATAAGGAAACCGACATCTTAGATGTTTGGTTTGACTCAGGATCGTCATGCCGTGCGGTTCTTGAAACTCGTCCTGAACTCCATTATCCGGCAGATATGTATCTTGAAGGTTCCGACCAACATCGGGGGTGGTTTAACAAGTCGCTTGTAATAGGCATCTCTACGAAAGGCATATCGCCCTTCCGTGAATGTGTAACAAATGGGTGGATGCTTGATGAACATGGCCGTACAATGCACAAGTCGCTAGGCAATGTGATTGCCCCTGGGGAAATCACAAGCCAAAATGGTGCAGATGTGCTCCGCCTTTGGGTCTCTTCAACGAATTATTTCGAAGATGTAAGACTCGGAAAAGAAATTCTCAAGCGTGTAAGTGATGAATATCGCAGAATTCGAAATACTTTTCGCTTTCTTCTTGCTAATCTATACGATTTTAACCCTGCATCCGACAAAGTAGCCGATTCGGAATTATTAGAGATTGACAGGTGGGCACTTTATCGCCTTCAATGCCTTATTCGTGAAGTAACGGGCGCTTATGAATCTTATGAATTTCATCGCGTGTATCACTCAGTACGCAATTTTGCTGCAGTTGATTTAAGCTCATTTTATCTTGATGTGTTGAAGGACAGGCTTTATACGTCATCGCCAAAATCTGTTGAGCGAAGGTCAGCACAAACAGCATTTTATACTATACTCTCCTCAATGGTACGCATTATGGCTCCGATTTTGAGTCATACAGCTGAGGAAGTTTGGAAATTTATGCCTGGAGAGAAGGAAATTAGCGTACTTTTGGAAGAATTCCCAATGGTTAACGAGCGGTATGTGAATGAGGACCTCGCTAGACGTTGGGAGAAACTTCTTAACATACGCGACCAGGTCTTCAAAGCTATTGAAGAAGCGCGGACGGCTGGCGTGATAGTAAAGCCTCTTGAGGCTGCTGTGAATCTAGCTGCGCCGCCTGAACTTTATGATTTTCTAGTTGACTATGTGGAGCAACTTCCTTCGATTTTTATCGTTTCACAAGTGAAGGTCGAACAATCCAAAGATAAGAAGCTGGAAATCCAAGTAAGCCCAGCACCAGGTAAAAAGTGTGAGCGATGTTGGTTAGTAGTCCCGGGGGTAGGGGAGCATCCTATCCATCCAACGCTTTGCGCTCGTTGTGCCGAGGTTGTTACAAGGGTATACTAAATTGCATTGATTTAGCGGAGGAAGGATTTCGAAATTTTGGTGTTTTTTGTAGTCCATTCTCCGTATTTATAAGGGGGAAATAAATGCAAAAATCTATTGATAATGAAAAATTCAGGAAAAGACTTATCGAAGAGCGTGAGCGTATTCGCAAGGAAATAGAAGAAATCGAACGCGATATAGGCTATTACGACACTGAAATTGGACATTCGGAACTAGCAGATTATGACAATCACCCTGCAGATGCAGGTTCTGATACATTTGAAAAGGAAAAAGATATCGCCCTATTAGATAACTATAAAGATATACTCGGAAAAATTGATGAGGCATTGGGCAAGCTTGACCGGGGCACTTATGGAATATGCGACCGGTGTGGAAGAAGGATTGCTGAAGGTCGCCTGGAGATAATCCCATATGCTATCTACTGTGTAGAATGCCAAGATATTATAGAGGGTCAGTGACAAGAAGATTATTTTATACGATAGCGCTCACAGTGGCATTTATCGACCAATCTACAAAGATGCTTGTTTCCAGCCATCTTCGGCCTGGCAATTCAATTCCAATAATAGACGGTGTTGTACTTATCGAACCAACTCGCAACCCAGGTGGCGCATTTGGCATTTTTCAAGCATATGGAGGAATTATAACTTTTCTAACCGCCCTGGCAATTATTGCAATCCTCGTTGCTAGCCGTCGAGACCTTGTATTGCCACGAATTGCGTGGATCGCGCTGGCTTTGCAACTTGGCGGGGCATTTGGAAACTTAATAGATAGAATACGCTTAGGTTATGTTTTAGATTTCATCAACTTTCAAGTATGGCCTGTGTTTAATTTCGCAGACGCCGCAATTACAATTGGTGTTGTCTTGCTTTTGTGCTACGTAATTTTCGGCGATAAATTTTACGCACGCAGTGCGTCTTAACAGCCAACGGAGAATTAACCATTGCGCTCGGTTCTTTTTCAAATCGGCCCAATACCCATTCGCTCCTATGGCCTCATGCTCTGGCTAGCCCTTGTAGTTGGCCTTTTTTGGACTATTAGAGCATCCAAAAAAACCAACATTAAGTCTGAGCATGTTGTTGACATTGCTCTCTATGGCTTAATTGTAGGCATAATTTTCGCACATATTTCATCTATTTTACTGGATTTGCGATATTACTTAAGCAATCCATCGGAGATAACTAATCTTTGGAGCGAGATATTTTCACCATCCGGTGGTTTACGCGGATTGTCGTTCCATGGGGGCCTTGTTGGCGGGATAATTTCGACTTTCGTTTATACTAGGCGGAAAAAGCTTAATTTTCTCGCAGTGGCTGATTTGTTTTCGCCAGCTCTTGCGCTCGGATATGCTATTACAAGAATTGGATGTCTTCTAAATGGCTGTTGCTATGGCATACCGACGAAGCTTCCCTGGGCTCTGCAATTTCACATAGGGCCACCATCTGAAGGCTTAACTCCGCCTAGCCACCCAACACAAATTTATGCTACAATCGCCAATCTTGTAATTTTTGCATTTCTCATAGCCATCGAGAAAAATCGGAAGTTTAATGGCCAAGTATTCTCAAGTTATCTGGCTATGTATTCAGTCTACCGATTTTTAATTGAATTCCTGAGGCGCGGTGTCACTGCTCAGGTTTGGCTTGCTGGCTTAACCCAGGCCCAGTGGGTAAGCCTTATTATTCTTATTATAACTATTCCTATTCTAGCATCAAAAGTTAAGGAACCAAAACCCAAAAATCAAAAAGCTAAAATCCGAAATGGAGGTTAATCTCCGTTGCCGGAACTTATTGTATCTCCAGAAGACGCGAGATTGCGATTAGATGTCTTCCTTGCACTTCATGAGCCGTCAATTACAAGGTCTGCATTTGAGCGCCTTATTGTCGAAGGTCGCGTTACAATAAACGGATTACCAACGCGGCCCGCACGCAAAGTACGAGCTGGCGATGTAATAGCTTATTCTCTTCCACCACCTAAGCCTGCAAAAATAAAAGCAGAGGAAATCCCTATCGATGTCGTCTATGAAGACTCCGACTTAATAGTTGTAAATAAACCCAAGGGAATGGTTACGCATCCTGCGCCTGGACGTGAGGAGGGCACGCTAGTAAATGCACTTCTTGCACACTGCAAAGGCCTCTCACAAATCGGGGGAGTAGAACGCCCTGGAATAGTACACAGATTAGACAAAGACACCTCCGGCCTTATGGTTGTTGCCAAGAATGATATGGCATACCACAGTCTTCAAAAGCAAATTCAAGCTCGTACAGCAATAAGAAAGTATCTAGCTCTTGTTTGGGGCGATCCAAAATTCGAAAGCGCAGTAGTTGATGCTCCAATTGGACGACACCCTGTTGATAGGAAAAAGATGGCAGTAATCGAATCCTCAACCCTTAGGGCGCGCATTGCGATAACAGACTTTCATGTCTTGGAACGTTTTGGACTGTTTGCGCTTGTTGAAGCAAGTCTCCGAACAGGGCGAACTCACCAAGTTAGAGTTCATTCAGCATACATTGGCCATCCAGTTGTTGGAGATCCCGTATACTCCGGCAAACGACGTGTTCAATCGGGCTCAAAGGAGTTCATTTCATGCGTAAATCGAATGATTGACGGTCTACAAGGTCAAGCTCTTCATGCGTATTACCTAAGCTTTGACCATCCTAGAACAAACAAGCGTCTCGAATTTACGTCTGAGGTGCCGGTTGTAATGCGAAGTCTGATTGAATATCTTAGGGAGAATATATCAAGCACCATGGAACGCGAATAAAGGTAGCTATTTATTGCTAAACCTTTCTTAGAGCTTTTGTGATTAGCAATGATACAAATTAGAGTAGGGGACATTGCGAATATGCGGAAGCCGCATCCTTGCGGGAGCAAGGAATGGCTAGTTACGCGCATTGGGGTAGATATCGGGATGAAATGCCTCAAATGCGGCAGACGAGTGATGCTACCGCGCGAGGAATTTGAACGTCGTGTTAAAACCCTTCGCCCAGGTTAAGATTATTAACTAAGATAGCTAAGCGGCTTTAGGTATTTTTTTCTGAGATGTTTCAAGCTCAACCCAAGCAAAATCAATAAGTTCCTCAGCGCTTGCAGCTTCATCTGGATAAATAGCAGTACCAAACTCTACATCAAACGTCATAGAACCGCGCGTCCGATGGATATCAAATTTCACCATTTTTATCGCATTCCTTACTCGCTCACAAACTTGGCTTGCCTGCTCGCCAGTATAAGGCATTATTAGCCCAAAGACTTTATCATCCATTCGACCGATTATGTCGCATTTTCTGACATTATCAGCAATGATGCGAGCAATGCTGTATAATGCATCATCACGATGCATGCTTCCTGCAAGCTCCCCATATTTGTCAAGGTCTCTTACTGCAAGAAGCGCAAAGCTTAGCTTCGACTTGTTCCGAGCTGACCGGATAACTTCCTCTGCAAGTCGTTGTTCCATATAACTTTTTGTATATATTCCAGTTACAGCATCGGTGATAGCACTTTCCTCTGGGCTTTCCTGGCGACGGCCAGCCAGTTGCAATTGCATTTGCATTTCCTTAATCTCTTCCGTAGTTAGTATTCGCTTTAGCTTTCGAGTTCCATTGCGAAGAATATGCGAAACGTAATTGCAGGATATGCCAAGCTTCTTCGCAATCTCAGTTTGGCTCAAACCATTGTAGAAGAATTCCTGAATGACCTTCTGTTCGATTAGTTTGAGCTTGTTCATTGCCATTCCCAATACAACCCTATCTTCAACCGGAAGTTGAAAAGTTGTGAAGTCCTCATCCTTTACCTTTTCTACATCTACCGCAGCACCAGATTCCTCATCGCGGTCATAATCAAGCGATGCAACTTTGAATATTTCTCGTGTCGTAAGGAGCTCTGCGACGCTTTCCTCAGGAAGATGCATAACACGACCTATTTCTGCTTCGGTTGGCTGGCGGCCAAGCTCTTGGTAAAGAGAATCAATCACTCGCGCCATTTTATGATTCAGTTCCTGAAGCCAGGCCGGCTCCTTTATTATCTTTCCTCTATCCCGAAGCGCATGCTTGATTTGGCCAATTATGAAATGTGTGGCATAGGTCGAGAACTTCACTCCTTTTTTGGCATCATAGAGGTCGGTGGCGGTGATTAAGCCGATGTAGCCCTCTTGTATCAGATCCTCAAGGGGCTCACCTGACCCTGAGAACCTGCGTGCGATGCTCTCGACCAGGTTTTTGTACTGGAGGACAACCTTGTCTCGTATTCTTATGTCCTTGGTAGCAGCGTACTTCGCTAATAGTTTATTAATTTGCTCGTCTGATAATCTATTGGTAGCCATGATTTTTGCCATTTTTATAGTACTTCCGAAATTTTTAAAGCATTATGAAATTACCTATTGTTTGCAACAAAGCATCTGCGATTGGGAGCCCTCCTGAGGGCTCCCAATCAACCATGTATACCTAGCCTATCGAGCTTACTAGCTTGAAAATTGGACCCATTACCGAAATTGCAATGAAACCAACTACCACACCCATAAATACAATAAGTAGCGGCTCAATCAAAGAAGTAAGTCCCTTGATTGAAGCATCAACCTCTTTGTCATAGAATTCTGATACCTTAACAAGCATATCGCTAAGGCGACCAGTTTCTTCGCCTACGTCAATCATATGCGTAACCATTGTAGGAAAAACGCCGCTTGCTTCTAACGGCTGGCTTATTTTCTGACCTTCACGAACACTTTCGCGTGCTGTTTCAACTGACTTTGCAATAACAGCATTGCCCGATGTTTCACCAACGATTTCAAGCGCTCTCATCATTGGAACGCCACTGCTCACAAGTGTGCCAAAGGTCCTAGCAAACCGTGAAATAGCCATTTTCTGGACAATTTCTCCAATTATTGGCAGCTTTAGCTTAAGATTATCAATCAAGTATCTGCCCTCGGGCTTAGAGTTGAGAATACGAAAAGTAACTATAACACCGATAATGAGCCCTACTGGTACATACCAGTATGTTTTGAGAATAGTACTCATATCGAATAGAATGCGTGTAGCTGGTGGCATCTCGACGTTCATGCTAATAAAAATTTCTTTAAACTTTGGAAGAACAAATGTAAACAGAGCACAAATCAAGAGCATGGAAAATAAAAGAACAATGATTGGGTACATCATTGCCGACTTGATTTTCGTACGAATTTCCATTTCAGTTTCCAGGAAGGTGGATAGCCTATTTAGAATTTCATCCAAAATACCGCCTAGTTCTGCCGCCCTAATCATGTTCACATAAAGCTTGGAAAACACATACGGATGTTTTGCGAATGCATCTGTAAGGCTCATGCCGCTTTTAACATCATTCATAGCCTGAGCAATCACAGGTTTCAGAACAGGATCTTTACTTTGATTTTCAAGTATATCCAGGCACCTAACAATGTTAATTCCTGCATCTATCATTGTTGCAAACTGGCGACTAAAAATGGCAATTGCATTTAGCTTTACCTTTTTATGCTGAAACAAACGGAAGCCAGAATCTTTCTTCTCCGATATGTTAGTGACATGATAATGCTGGTCTTGCAACTTGGATAATGCAAGCTGCTGGTTGTCTGCTTCTATTTTTCCTTTGATTGATTTTCCAGTCGAATCAACCGCTGTGTAGACAAATGTTGGCATATTGTACAGCCTCCCTTACTTATTTGGAAACAGATTATTTTGAGCCATTAAGCATGCGAGAAAAATTCTCCTGATCAAGTGCCCGATTAAGTGCCTCCTCGTAGCTTATTAAACCTGCACGGTGTGCGTCAGCAAGAATTCGATCCATCGTGCGCATGCCCTGTTGGCTACTAGTTTCCATTATGGAATATATTTGGTGTGTTTTTCCTTCTCGAATTAGATTGCGTATAGCCGGATTGGCTACCATTATCTCAACAGCTGCAAATCTTCCCCCACCTAGCTTTGGAATAAGTTGCTGGGCAATTACTGCTTCAATTGTGTTTGAAAGTTGAACCTTTATTTGGTCTTGCTGGTGCGCTGGAAACACGTCAACAACTCTGTCAATCGTTTGTGGCGCGTTTCTTGTATGGAGAGTTCCGAAAACAAGATGGCCTGTTTCTGCAAGCGTGAGTGCTGATGCAATGGTCTCTAGGTCTCGCATTTCGCCAATCAGAATAACGTCAGGGTCTTCTCGCAACACAGCCCGAAGAGCATTGTCAAAAGAATCAGTGTCAGAATTCAGTTCACGCTGATTTATCATACTCTTCTTATGGCTGTGTAGATATTCAATCGGATCTTCAATTGTCATTATGTGGCAATTGCGAGAATTGTTGATGTGGTCAATCATGGTAGCAATTGTCGTTGACTTTCCGCTACCAGTTGGACCAGTCACAAGTATTAATCCACTATGCTTGAGTGCAAGTTCTTTTAGTATGAGCGGGAGCCCCAATTCCTCCATGCTTGGAACCTTGCTTGGGATAGCTCTCATGGCGGCGCCAATTGAACCTCTTTGGCGATAAACATTGACCCTAAAGCGGCCGATATCCTTGACACCATATGAAAAATCAAGCTCCTTAGTTTTTTCGAACCACTGGATTTGCTCGTTGTTTAGGATATCATATACCAGCCGCTGGGTATCTCTTGGCGTAAGCGGCATATAATCTGTAGGAACGAGCTTACCATCCATACGAATCATAGGGGGCAAGCCTACAGACAGATGGAGATCCGAAGCACCTTGTTCTGCGGTATATCTCAATAGATCATCAAGGTGCAGGTCTGCCACGGACTTTTTGCCACCAATTGGTGCTTCAGCTTCAGATTTTCCTAGTGGTTCCAGGAGGTCTGTTTCTATCATTCCGTTCTCCCTTTCTCTAGATTGATTCAGCCAGCCTATTTCTATCCAGCATATATGACTCGAAGTGACTCCTCCAGCGTTGTAAGGCCAAGCAGAATCTTTTCCATAGCATCATCTTTTAGCGTTTTCATACCAGCCTCAATTGCGGCTTCCTTAATGGCATAGGATGATGACTTGGCAAGTATTAAATCCCTAATCTTATCGGTGATGGGCATTAGCTCATATATGCCTATACGACCCTTATAGCCTGTGCCTTTGCAATGATCACAACCCTTCCCCCGATAGAAAGTGACGTCAGAGTTTTCGTCAACATTCATTCCAAGCCGCCTAATAGCGTCTCTGGGCGGAGTATACATTTCTTTGCATTTGGGACATATAGTTCTCAACAGCCTCTGCGCTAGCACACCAATCACAGCAGAAGCAATCAAGAATGACTCTACTCCCATATCTAAAAGTCTCGTAATGGCGCCAGGCGCATCATTTGTGTGTAATGTGGCAAGTACTAAATGTCCCGTCAAAGCAGCTTCGATTGCTATCATGGCTGTTTCTTGGTCTCGAATTTCGCCAACCATTATTATGTCAGGGTCTTGACGGAGCATTGTCCGCAATCCACTTGCAAAGGTTAATCCTGCTTTTACGTTAACTTGTGTCTGAGTTATTCCCTCAAGTTCGTATTCAACAGGGTCTTCAATTGTTAAAATGTTCTTCTCACCGGAATTTAGCTTATTCAAAACAGAATAAAGAGTTGTCGACTTGCCACTTCCTGTTGGCCCAGTAACCAATATGATGCCGTATGTTCGGCTTATAATAGACTCAAACATTTCCAGGGTTTCCGGAAGAAAACCCAGCTTGTTTAGACCTAGTAGGACCGAGTTTTTGTCTAATACCCTTAGAACGACTTTCTCACCGTAAACACTTGGAAGGGTAGACACGCGAAAATCATAGTGCTTCCCATCCACAATCGCACTGATGCGTCCATCCTGAGGCGCCCGCTTTTCTGCAATATCCATATTTGCCATGATCTTCAGCCTTGAGATTAAAGACGCCTGCGCTTTCTTTGGCACTATCAATCCATCGTGTAGAATGCCATCAATTCGATAGCGTACCCTCAATGAATTCTTACCTGGCTCAATATGGATATCGCTACATTTATCTTGTATGCCTCTTGTTAGAATAAGATTGGCCAGCCGAACTACCGGAGCTTCTTCGCTAAGTTCACGAAGCTCCTCAATACTAACTTCTTCCTCTGTGGCTTCACGTTCCGCTACCGCAATATTTGTCGTTTCCATATCATCAATCAGCTCACTTACGGCTTCAGTCGGCGACTTAATAGTGCCATAGTGCTGACTGATGGCGTTCATTATATCTTCTTCGGTAGCTATTACAGGCTCCACCTCAAGCCCTGTAATTAGGCGAACTTCATCTGTCGCAAAGATGTCGAGGGGGTTTTTCATTGCCAGGGTAAGCTTGCCATTTTCCCTGGCAATTGGCAAAATTTTGTACCTTCGCGCAATTTCTTGGGAAATCAACTTAATCGCTTCAGGCTCAGGAGTGCGCTCGGTAAGATCAACATAAGGCACACCCCAATGGATTCCCAGGCACTTAACCTTGTCGCGTTCAGAGATGAGCCCCATACTTACGAGCACATCACCGATTGTTTCTCGGTTACCCAATTGGCGCTGCTTTTCAATAGCCTGATTAAGTTGTTCTTCCGTTATAAGTTTTGCGTTTACGAATATTGCGCCGATAGACTTTCTTTGCACGAGGAAAACTCCCCACCACCGAAGTTTATTTGGGCGGGCGTATCATTGCAAACCCGCCCACAGCTCTTAAAAGTTACCAATCCTAACAGTCTGCTAGATAGTCGTTATTTGCCGAATGAAAACATCTATGCTATTTGCTTGCACCAACAATTTTTGGAGTAATAAACATCATTATCTCTGAGCGTATCTTCTCATTATGCTTATTCTTAAATAACCCACCAATTATTGGTAGATCGCTGAGGAATGGTATTCCTGTCATGCGCTCGCGGTCTTCTTCGGTTATGAGACCACCGATGACAATTGTTTCCCCATCCTTCACTCGAACTGTGCTGTCTATAAATCTACGTGAAATCTCGGGAAGGAGAAGGTCAGCTGGCGTCCTCAAGAAGCTTTTAATCACGCTAGCCTCTGGGTGAAGGTCCATGGTGATATAGCCATCCGAGCTTACCCTGCTAACTACGTGAAGTTGGACACCAACCCTTGCTGTCTCAGTGGTAACATTTATACCTGTTGTAGTAACCTGAACACTAACGACGTACTTTATCTCATCTCCTATAAAGATGCTTGCTGGCTTCCCATCGAGTGCGAGAACATTAGGATTTGCCAATACTTTAGCCTTACCATCATCCACAAGAGCGTTTATGGTCGCTATTATCTCCATTGGCGAGCGCTGGAAATGACCAAGCACGACTGGTGGCTCTTGACCAACGTCGTTAACGTGTCTTTCATTAAATGAAACTTTACTCCATTCCCATTCGATACCAAGATCCTTAGCAAATTCGTTGCGTATGTCTACAACCTTCGCTTCGATTAGAATTTGCGGCTGTTGGACATCAACCTTTGCAAGAAATTCCTTTGCCTTGTTAATCTCTTCAGGGGTACCTGTTATAAGCAGGGTCTTAGGTGGAGCTTCCTTCTTTGGTTGTGCATTCTGACCGGCTGAGCCTCCTTCAGATGTGTTACCCATCACCAATGCGCTTGGCTTCTCAAGGTCAAAGCCTTGGTTTGGGCCTATCACAACCTTAACTCCCGGCACACAAGATTGCAGAAGAGCCGCTAACTCATTAATGTCAGCATACTTTACCTCATATACTTCCATAACCGAGGTTTGAGCCTTATCTGCTAGTGATTGTTCAACCTGGTCAACAAATGCCTTAGCAGCTTTTACTTCGCCAGCAGGACCTGTCAAAACAAGGACAACATTGGTCTTGGGAGCATCCTTATCGAGACTCTTGCTGGTCGTTGCTTTTACAGCAGCAAACTGGGTCTCAAGCATTTTGGTGACCATATCACTATCAGCGTACTTTAAGACCACAACTTCGGTAACTTTTTCATCACCGAAACTAGCACCGCCTGCCGCGAGTGCCTTCAAATTCTCCGCGGTTCCAACCACATAAGCACCTTCTACTTGGGCGTATTTGTAGCCACTGAGGTTTGCCACGAGTTTTAGAGCCTCTTCCACGGTGACATTGCTAAGAGCAACTGTTACTTCTCCCTTAACATCAGGACTTGCCACAATGTTTACACCGCTTTCAGTCGATAGCGCTTTCAAAACGTCATGAATATCCGTGCCAACGAAATCAAGTGTGATTCGCTTGGCTGGCTTATTAGCATCCACTGTGGCCGCAGCAACGACGGCATTTGACACCCCGATGGGTGCAGTACTGGCAACTAGTATTGGCTTACTTTCAATAACCGTGGGTTCAAGCTCAGCAACTGGTGCTGAGGCTACCAAGGTAATTGGCGCATTTAACTGCGCTTCCGCAGACACTTTAGGCTTTAGGCTAAAAACATCAGAAGCAGAGCTATTTGGCAAGATCGGTTTGACTTCAGCTTCAGGAGCTGAAAGAGTGATTATTGGTTTGGCCGTTGCATTGGTTTTATTCGCCACAAGCTTAGTTAAAGCTGTAGCTTTGGTAGAAGAATCAATAGCCGGCTTCTTCACAGCATTATTAGTCTTGAAGATTGTAATTACTGCCGCACGCCTGCCATTAGAGTAATTTACAGAATATTTTAATTTTCGACTTGTAGATACAACTATTCGGACAATGGGTGGCGAATTTTTGTACCAACCACACTTTACAGTCTTGATATCGCCATCATTAACAACAAATTGCCTCATTACATGTTTGCCAAGATATCCGTTAAGGTCGAAGAACAAGTGTTGCTGCTTCACCCAGCCGCTGTGAATTGTCATTGGTCGCGAAGCACTGATATTAATCTGAACAGAGTCTGCTAGCTCGGCAACCTGGACTTTTTCGAATACTTGTTTTCCAGCGTAAGCTGGGATAGTCCATAACAATATGAGAACCAAAGCGATAAAGGTCCTAAAGAATGTTGCGGCATACTTATGCCTGTGCCCCTTTGTTATTTTCATTGTTACCTCCTAAATGTAGAAAGAATGTTTTACCGTTGTAGGCAATTTTTACGCCTGCTCGAGAAATGGAAACTACATTAAACTTTCCTTCAATCTTTTGGCCCTCGCGGACTATGTATCGAGTGTTGTTTGGCCCGCGGATTATTGCAACATTAATAGAGCCTTCAATAACACCCGTAAGCCTAAGTTCTGGAGGGAGATCCTTTTCCTCTTCTCCCGTCATATTAGTCTGGCCGCTGCTTATGCCACTACCGTAATTGGCGTTAATCGCTAGCGGCGGCATTATTTGAATTGGTGGCTTTGTATCGCTATTGAACAAAGGTGGCAGATTAGCCCTCAAGACAGGGTTTTTCTTTTCGCCGAAACTGGGTTGCTCTATTTTGGGCAGCGTCTGGGGTGCAAATGGGTCACGAGCATCAAAGCTTTGTGACTCTGCAAGCACAGACGATTCCTCTGCACCTTTAATCTGAACTTCTGTTTGTTCAGTTCCAGTAGACTGCTCTTTTGTCTGCGCTAGTCTTTCTTTTTGGGGTGGAGCAGCTTGTGTGCCTACGCCTATCACACGATAAACACCAAATCCTATAACTAACGCGACAAGGCAGCACAATACAATAAGCTGCTTTTTCTGTCCCTCTTCAATTTTCATATCTTACCTCCGCTATGTGCTCTGAGAAGCCTTTTTGACTTCATTTGGTTTAGCCAACGACTTTATTGGTTCATCCTTAAGAATGAAGGCTGTTGTATTTAGCTTGACGGATAACACGGGGGAGCCACGGTCTGGCTGATTGGGTATCCCCGCTGGGCTAGCTTGAAAACTATTAACCCTGACTATTTTTGGAAATGCTGTTATCTTATAAAGAAACCGGACAACATCCCAATACTTGCCGTGAATTTCAATGTCAATGTCTAACTTGTCATATGGTTCTTCTTTTGGCTTGACCTCTTTTTTATCTTCACCCTCAGAGGTAGAAGGCATAACTGCTGCAGGTTGGGATATAATTGGTCTAACGCCAACAACCTTTAGGTTGACATTCTTTCCCAGTTCCTCTAGCTGACGTAGTAGGGTGGGAACATACGCTCTTGTAGAAACTCCCTGTTCAAGGCATGCAAGTTTCATCTGTGCGTCTGTATATTCGACCTCAACCCTATTAAGGCGTTTTGCAATTTTTTCACTGTTTTCAAGCGCTTCTTGCTTCTTGCTTACTTCCGTCTGTATCTTGTCCAAAACGCTTGATCTATTCCAATATCCTAGCCCTGACGCAACAAATACTAAGCCTGCACCAACTATCAACCCTATGAGCAAAGTCCTGGAGGGTTTAATTTTTAACATTGATTACTCTCCCTCCTTTATCTGAGTTATAGGCGTTTATAACAGCGGCAATTTCAAATTCCAATCCTTCATATTCGTTTGAGTTTGCTTTTTGCGTGTAGCTTAAATCAACCTTAGAGAACTCTGGGAATCTATTGAGCCTAAGCATTGTTTCTCCTACAAGTCTTTGGCTTGCAGATGTACCTTTTAGTTTCATTGTCGGTGTGCTCTCTTTTTTAGTTTGTTCCGACTGACCTTCAGAGCCACTAGGAGGAGTAGGTTTGGTAGTAGTTACGCTACAAAGCCATGTACTCTGGGGTACGCTACGTGCAAGATCTTGGAGAACTGTATACCAGAGCAATGTTTGCTCTCTTGATTCTGCCAATAGATCTAGACGGGGCTCTAATTTTTTAATCTCTCTTTCATAATATTGTATTCTGTCAACGGTTGGCTGAATTCTTTTCAAATCATTGTTCAGCTCTGCCAGCTTTACATTCGATGCATGAATTCGCGCTGTCATGAAACTAAAAACACCTACTGCGAACAGAATTTCGCAGAAAAGAATGAGTGTTACAATTCGAATCTGCTTTTCCAGCCGTTTTCTTTCTGCCCTGCGGGCAGCAATCATATTGATAGAGGGCATAAGCAATTCCTTCCTTTTTCGTGTCCCTCAAAACTCCCGCTCGACCCACGGGTTAGCATTACGCCGCATTTTTAAGTGCAGCTGGTGCTATCTCTTTAATGGCAAGCCCAAACGCAACTGTGAGCAATGGTATGTCTTCTGCACTCAGTTCAGTCGGGTAGACCGATGTGTCAATCATACGACTCAACGCAGGATTACCAATAGTTACAGGAACGTTAAGTCGAGATGTGGTATATGCTCCGAGACCCTTCAGCCGCGATGTACCTCCAGTCAATACTAGTTCATCAAAAGACATCTCCGGCGAGCCATCGGGAAGTTGAGATTGGTAATAGTTTATTGACCTACGAATCTCTCTGAGTAATTCATCGACAAGGGGTTGAACGACCCTTAATACTGGATCTTCGGTAACCCCATCCGCTTTAAGTATTTCACTCAGATCTACAGCATACTTTACTTGCTCAGCCTCATCATCTGTGCAATTTTTTACGTTTTTGATAGCGTTTGTAAGGCTAGAACCTGCAATCGGTATGTTTCGTGAAAGAGCAAGCGAGCCTTTTGATACGAGGTTTATTTCCGTGTGGCTTGCGCCCATATCTAGAATTGCTATGTTTTTCTCCATTATGCTAAAATCAGGGTTTTGTTCAACTAAGGCACGGAGAACGGCAAATGCTTCAACATCTACTGCGAGAGGTTCAAGACCAGCTTCCTCAAGCGTTGCTACTTTGCTTTCCACCATTGCCCTTGGCGCAGCCACTAATATAACGTCCATCTGCTCATCTTCTGCATCACCAACAATCTCAAACTCTACTACGCTTTCATCAACCGAAGCTGAAATATACTTGCTTGCTTCAAAATAAATTGTCTTTCTCAGAGCTGCTTCAGTCATTTTTGGCATCTTGACATGGCGCACAATTACACCAGGCCCAGCAATTGCCGCCAAAGCAGCAGAAGCCTTAATTCCGGCAGAACGCATAGCAAACTGAATTGCCCCAGCTACCTCTTTAACATCAGTAACAACTCCTTCTCTTATTGAGTTCAAAGGAGTTGGGCAGATTGTAACGTTTGATATGTGTGCTCCCTGCCTGGTTGGCTCGGCATAGACGATTTTGATGCTACTGCTGCCGACATCCACCCCGACAACGCCTTCTTTTGATAACAAACCAGAGAATATCACCAGGATGCCTCCTTCAATTGGCTAATTATTGGTTTGCCGCGGAGGGATAATTGTGGCCCTTTATCCGGGCCCTATGGACACGGAGAAAAACATAGAAGATTGTGCCCCACAAGCAGACCTGCCCCTCCATCTGCTTATCCTGTACTTAATTATTGACTCTCAACCGTTAAATATAGAGGGCATTTTCAAAAATTCACGCACAACTACGAGGTAATACCAACAGGACCTTGACTAGGGAGAGGTAGGTTATTACAATATAGAAAATATTGTTGCACAAAAGCTATTTTGTTGGCGTGGAGAAAAACAATGGAAAAAAAGGCGAGAGATAAACAACCAAAAGTTAGCAGAGAAACAAAGGAACAAAAGACTGAGGAAGTTTATTGCATTCCGTGGTGGCGTGACTGGCGACAAGTGCTCTTGGGCATTATCGTTTTGATATGGGCTGTATCACTCGTCAGCGTAACTATTTACGATGCAACACATCCGCCAACCCAAGAAGAGCTACTTCAAAGGTAGACTAAGAGTTTGAAACGCCAACGGCGCTCACTTCAACGCTTTCATATCCGTGGCATTAAGAATCCAAATGCCGTCATTACAAGGAAAGCTAGCACGGCTAGAAGCAAACCAATTTGCTTGCTAAGGTTGAACGGCCAATATACGCAGACCGCGTATACGATTATGCCTCATAATAAACCAATGAAAATTCCACTGATAATGCGCATTTGTTGCG
>JAIMAU010000030.1 GCA_023511795.1 Armatimonadota bacterium
AATAGAAACTTTGGACTAATTCTTGCCAAATGACTTGCTTTATTGTATTTGCTGCTTGCGTTGCAAGTTCCTCGGCAGATTTTTTCTGGAAGGCTACGTCTTCTTCAGTAACAACTATTAACGCATTTCCGCGTGCCATTACAGCTTTCTTGTCGAGGTCAACCTTTATTTCGCGTAGCTGAGGTTCTGAGTCAAGCAATTGATTAACTCTTGCAGCTATCGCCTGAGCACGCTCTTCCGAGCTTAATCCTTCTGCTGTTGGTGCTGGTTCAAAAAGAACACGTTCACCGAGTTTTATTCGTGCTATTTGTTGCCCATCAACCGAAATTATTTCTGTTTCTGCTTTTACTGCTTTGGTTACATCCCTTCTGTTAATTGGCAAGCCGAGCGCCTCTATACGAGCTATTGTATTCTTAACGCGCATTCTTGACGGTGGGTGTGTACGAAGTATTCCTAGTTCTGGCTGCGACAAATTAGTGTAATCGCGTGCAAGACGTTCTAGAAAGGTAACCATGCCCACAGGGTTATAGTTGCTTTTTACTAAATAGTCAACAGCAGTCCGGTCAGCATCTTGTTCTGCTTTTTGCCCGTAACCGCTCATGCGCGCAATTTTTACCAATTGAGCCCCAATTAGAACGTTGCCGAGATCGGCTGCGTTCATTTTTGTCAGCATACCTGCAAGGAGCACCAGGGCTATGCGCCCGTCCAATCGGCTCTGCTCCTTTAGCAGATATGTCATGTGATGATGTGAGGCATGCGCAATCTCATGAGCTAAAACCGCTGCTAGTTCGTGGTCGGATTGCACATAATTAAGCAGGCCAGAATTTACATAGACAAAACCTCCGGGTAATGAGAATGCATTAATGTCGTCGTCCTCGATTACCTTGAATTTATATTCAAACTGGCAAATTTCGGAACTTCCGTAACTGGCGTCAACTCGTACGGAATTTGCAACTCTAGCTATTGCTTGGCCTATGATATTCACGCGCTCCGTTATTTGTGGATCTGTTATGAGCTTGTGTTCTTTTTCTACCTCAGCCGCGGCTTCACGGCCCATCCTAATTTCGCGTTTTGCAAGGTCTTCATCGCATAAGGCAATGGAGCCAGCCGCTGCTAGGAACATGAAAACAAGCATAACGACCCATAAGGGAGGCTGTATTATTAACTTGTGTGCTATGCGCTTCATGGCACCTTTTCCTCCTAGATTTTTCGGCATCCTCATTTTTTGCCGCTTTTTAACTCGTGGCTGGCTGAAAGTGTGAGCAAACCCGGCATCTTGTTTTGCTCTCACTCATGATGAACCACCTTTGAATTCTACCAACGATTATCAACGGCGAAACTGATTTGCCACGTCTATCGGAAGGTGCCCCTTTTACCTCCCTGTATGCGTCCGATACGCCTTGTTCAACGTTCTATAAGCTTCGCCTCCTGTAAATGAATCCCCAAAGTGCAGGAACGCCAATGCCAACCAATGCCAACACGCCTGCCGGCTCAGGAACTGCAATGCCGCCTCCCTCGGGACGAACCCAGAAGGTATTCACCATGTCATTGTCTTGGTAAGCCACGTGAAGTAGAAATCCCTGCGTTTCCGCATTAGGTGTAAATCCTATTGGAAACAAAGCTGCACCAATCAAAGCATTAATTTCTCCAGGCAGCACATAGTAGGACGGCGAGCCGGTAATATATCCAAATGCACCTTTGTTAGGTTCCCAGCCGCCATTGTAGTCCCAACCTGTACGCGTATAGCTAGTTTCGTAGCCAACCCAGTCGTCAGGGATCCCTTCTACTAGATTTCCGGCGTTGAGATATACAGCTAGGCCTTTTACGCCTATTAGCTCACCGAACCTAGGGTCAAACGCATTTGAATCAATGGTCAAGTAATAGCACCACAGGTTGTTTATATTGGAATATAAAACACTAATATAATCAACGGTGTCTGGGTGCGAGATATAGTCAGGCCATGGTTCTGCATTAATAGGAGCAAAGCCAATTAGCAGCCCGAAACAAAGTAAAACAAGTGTAACCATATACATCGGAAGCTTTTTCATCGCAATGCACCTTGCTTTCATTTATTTACTTTCTTTTGTTTTTGTGAATCATTGCACGAGTAGCATATAAAGCACTAACCGTTCCCAAACCAAGCACAACCAAACTAGTTGGCTCTGGCACAACAGGCGAACTACCTCCTCCTCCAGACAAAGCACCAATGGCGCCAGCACCGACCAATGCTGGAAGAATGAAGCTTGTGACTTTTGTCTCCGTAATTACCTGCGGAGGAATTGGTGGTGGTAATTCTGCCGGTGGTACATCTAAAACCTTAGTCTCTACAGGCACAGCTGTTACGGTTTCTGGTTGTGCTGGCTCAACTTGTGCGACTGGCTGGGATGCAACTGGCTGAGCAGCAGCTGGCGGTGGCTGAGACTTTTGCGCAACTGTCGGGCGCTTTGGCAACTGTTTGGTAAAAGGATTGCCACATCGCAAGTCCATTATTGGCTCGCCCTTCCAATTGATTAATACTCGTGTCCCAGCCTTAATCAGCCTTGCACGAGATGCAATCTTGCCATTCTTGCCAATGTAGAAGACAACATACCTGTGAGAATGGGTCAGATTTTTCGCAGAGGTGCATGTCTCTACATACTTTGCAAGCTCTTCTGGAGACATCCCGAAATGCTTGGAATAGCGGAGAGCCACAACCTTGTCTTGCTGAATCATGCGGCTTAGGTCCTGTGGGGTGTATGCTGGCTCTTTTAAGAAGGAGCCCGGCAGCATTTTGACCTTCGCTGAAAAGACGATGGTCGGAAGTGCTAGCAATAACCCACACAGGGATAACAACAGCCAACGTCGAAGTAGCATTACTTGTCACCCCCTTTTTAGCAAGATGTAGTTATAGGTACAAGCCAATTTGTTCTTATTGGCTTGTCGTTTGTGTCATATGCAATGCTTGCAAGTTTTAGGCCAAAAACCAGTTTTGACGCAAAAAAGTAAAGATTTTGGTATTTAAAGGATAAGATAGAGGGGTTTCAAGTGATTGCTAGCTAAATCAGCATTTATCCAGACGTTACTTTAAAACTAAGAGGATTGAAAAATCGAATAAAAAGGAAAGTTTTCAACTTCAACGTTTGCCATTATAGGAGGATTAGTAAAAAATTTAGGGTAACATTAAACCTGGTCTAAGATGAAAAATCAGAAAAACAACTTTTTTCTCTTTCCAAGAAGCACGCAGTGGGCAATCTGCTTAATGTGTATATGGCTTCTCCTCAATGTCCTTGACATAATTACTACCTACCAAGCTCTTTCAAAGGGGAATGTGAGAGAGCTTAACCCATTGATGAGCCTTATGATCGGCACTCCTCTTCTTCTCATTACTGCAAAAATGTTTTTGGCATATGCAGCGTTAAAAATTGTAGAAAAGATAGAGTCAAGAAATAGCCTTTTTGCTGTAGTATCGCTTCTAGTCTTAGATATCTATGTTGCCCTCGTATGTGCACATAATGCAATGGTATGGTTAAGTAACTAAGCGGCATTTGCCTTGTCAATTTGTTTTGCGAAGCCCGAAATTTCCAAAACCTTTGTGGCCAGCATTTAATTTGCAGGTATTGTCATTCGTATATGAGAAAACTATATCGGCATTTTTAACGTGAGGTTTTAAGAATGCGAAAGTTTCAGTTTGTCATTTTGCTTGTGTTTGCAGTTTTATGTATTTCATTTGCAGGTTGTGCTCCAAAAGAAAAAGGGAAAATCAAACTTGTCGTTTGGGGACTGCAAATGAGTGAGGAGTCAAAAGGTATTGAAGCCGCAGTAGCAGAATTTGAACGACGCCATCCAAACATTGATGTTAAGGTCCTATCGATGGGTGCAGGTGGCATGAATCCTCAAAAGCTAATGACTGCGATTGTTGGAAAGGTTCCGCCTGACGTAATCCACCAGGACCGTTTTACCATTGGTGATTGGGCTTCGCGAGATACTTTTATGCCCCTGGATGGGTTAATTAAAAGAGATTTGTGTCGTTGGGAAAGAAGTAAAAACAAAAAGGGTCAAATACCCCCAATTCGCCCAGAAGAGTTCTACAAAGCGTGTTGGGCGGAAGCAGTTTATAAGGGAAAAGTTTATGCCATCCCATTTAATACTGATGACCGAGCACTTTACTATAACCGCAAACTTTTTCGAGAGGTGGGGCTAGATCCCGACAGGCCTCCAAAAACATGGGATGAGCTATTGGTTTACGCTAAGAAGTTAACTAAGTATCGAAAGGACGGGGGTTTTGAACGTATAGGCTTTATACCAAACTTTGGTAACTCGTGGCTTTATTTGTATAGCTGGCAAAATGGGGGCGAGTTCATGAGCCCTGATGGTAGGAAGTGCACGATGAATAATCCTCGTTCCGTTGCTGCTTTAGAATATATGGTCTCAGTTTACGATGCATTAAAAGGCGTGGATGCAATCAACTCCTTCTCATCGGGATTCAAAGCTAATGAACTTGATCCGTTCCTTACCGGTCTAGTTGCTATGAAAATAGATGGTAACTGGTTTACTAATAACATAGCAAGATATGCCCCAGATTTAGACTTTGCTGTTGCACCAGCGCCGGTGCCTAGAGCTCGTTATGAAGGGAAGCCGCCTTTTACTGGACAGCCGAAATTTATTACCTGGAGCGGTGGATTTTCGCTAGCCATACCTAGAGGTGCAAAGCATGTCGAAGAATCCTGGGAGTTTATCAAATGGATGGTTTCCGAAGAGGCACAGGTAATTGCTAACGAGGCGCAGAGAAAGTACAACATGAGCAAGGGACGACCATATGTACCTTGGATGACTGCGAATTCAAAAGTAAATGAAGTTATCTTTACAAAATTCGCCCCAAAACAAAAGAAATTCCGAAAGGCCACACGCGTTTTTCTAGACTTAATGGCTGTCTCAAGATATCGACCAGTAACTTTTGTAGGCCAGCGTCTTTGGGATGAACATGTGCGTGCATTCGACTACGCAACTCATCATAAAATGTCAGCTCAGGAGGCAATGGACGAGGGAACAAAGGTAGTCCAAAAGGAGCTTGACAAGGTTTTCAATCGCTCGAAATATGGCCTTCTGAACTGGGCATATCCATTAAGTGTTGTAGGCATAGGAGTCATAATTTTATTCGTTATTTGTTTTAGGAAGCTTAGGCAATATGGACCGATGGGCAGGCTTGCGAAAGCTGAAACCGTTGCAGGATATTTATTTGCATCTCCGTGGATTGTTGGTTTCCTTGTCTTCACTATCGGTCCAATCATCGCATCAATAATTTTTAGTTTTTGCGATTATGACGTGCTTCACCCAGCAAGATGGGTTGGGCTGCTCAATTATCGAGAGTTACTAATTGATGATTGGAGCAAGTATACTTCGAAGGCGCTTTACAATGCTGGGTTTTTAGCGCTTTTTGGCTTGCCGCTAACCTTGATTACTGGACTTGCAATTGCAATGCTTCTAAATACTAAAGTTGGCGGAATGACTTGGTATCGTACAATTTATTATCTTCCGTCAATAGTTCCAGTCGTAGCTAATGCAATTCTATGGATTTGGGTGCTAAACCCCGAATACGGGCTAATTAATGCCGCATGGAGAGCTACGCTTGGCCAGTGGTTTGCTCTTCCTGCTCCATTGTGGCTTACACATGAAAAGACTGCCAAACCTGCACTGATTCTCATGGGATTATGGGGTGCGGGGGGTGGTATGATTCTCTGGTTAGCAGGTCTTCAGGGTGTTCCACAGCATCTATATGAAGCCGCTGAAATTGACGGTGCAAATTGGTGGAGCAAATTTTGGAACGTAACCTTCCCAATGATAACGCCCTATTTGTTTTTTAACCTCATAATGGGCACAATTGGAGTACTTCAGACATTTGAAACTGTGTACATAATGACAGGCGGCGGCCCTGTTGATTCCACGCTTGTCCCCGTGCTCTATCTCTTTAATTGTGCTTTCACTTACTTTAAGATGGGATATGCATCTGCGCTTGCTTGGATTCTCTTTATAATTGTGCTAATCCTTACACTAGTCCAGCTCAAGCTGGCACCACGATGGGTGCATTATGAAGGGGAAAGAGCAAAATGAAAGTACCAACCGCCAACAGTAATACCTCAGAGTTAACGAAGCACAAACGTGCAAGAAGGCGCAAAGAGTTTGTGCGTAAAACGATTTTGCATACGGTATTACTTTTTGGCTCTGGGGTTTTCATGTTGCCCTTTATTTGGCTTGTCACAACATCACTAAAGGAGGAAGAACAGATTTTTAAATATCCGCCGGTATGGATTCCAACTCGACAAATCAAGATAAAAATAGAAGGTCGCAAATATCCTGTTTCTGAGTGGATGGGTCAAAGGGTTGCTGAGCTTGGTGAAACAGAAGACGGACGCATTAAAGTGCGATTACTAACGGATGGTTCTTGCAAAGAAAAAATTGCATTTGTTGAACGTGCTGATCTTAAGAAGGTTCGCGCGTTTGGCTTGAAGTGGGAAAACTATACTGATGCGTTGAACTTCCTTCCGGAGGAAACAAAGAAAGGCCTTTTGTACCTATGGAATACTGTATACGTAACCATTCTCAGCATCCTTGGCACTCTCCTATCAAGCTCACTAGTTGCTTTTTCATTTGCGAGATTGCGATGGCCAGGGAGGGATGTGCTTTTCGTTGTCTTGCTGGCAACAATGATGCTTCCCGGCGCAGTGACAATGGTGCCTGTATTTCTTGTGTTCCGGGCACTGAATTGGGTGGATACACTCAAGCCCCTATGGACGCCAGCATTTTTTGGAAGCGCTTTTAGTGTTTTTCTGCTTAGGCAATTTTTCATGACAATTCCCATGGATTTGGAAGACGCAGCGAAAATTGATGGTTGTGGCTACTTCGGAATATATCGGCAGATTATGCTCCCACTTATCAAACCAGCACTTGCTGCATTAACTATAATGACCTTCATGAGTTCTTGGAATAACTTTATGGGTCCCTTAATTTATATAAATTCGCCGGAAAAGATGACGCTTTCTTATGGACTCCAGCTCTTTCAGGGAGCACATGGAGCTGAGTATGCCCTTCTAATGGCTGCATCGACGCTCGTCATGCTTCCTGTTCTTTTTGTTTTCTTCTTCACACAACGCTATTTCATTCAAGGGATTACTCTCACTGGGCTCAAAGGGTAAGAATACATTCATGAACTATTCTTGGCATTTCGCATTTTTAGAAATTGCCCAAGATTGCTATTTTCTCGTTTGGAGGGGCGTACGCATGGACTCATCAGTTTCATCTTGGCATGACGCAGGCGTCGTAGATACAGCAAAAAGTCCTTACGCAAAACTACATCCCGTCCCGATTCGGGCTGTGAGAATGAAAGATGGGTTCTGGAAGAAGAGGATGGATGCGAACCGAGAAAGCGGCATTCCTGAGCTTTATCACCTTTTAGAAGAACATGGCGTACTTGATAACCTTCGACGCATTTCGGGCAAAAAGAAGGTTGAACGGCGGGGTGCGGTCTGGACGGATTCTGATCTTGCAAAATGGATGGAGGCGGTTGCTTTTGTATTGCAATCAGAAGACGATGCAAATCTTAAAAAGCTGCTAGACGCCGCCATCGACGAGCTTATAAGTATTCAGTGTTCTGATGGCTATATTAATAGCTATTTTACAGGCGAGCTTGCTGGCCAACGTTTTAGAAATCTTTCACGAGAACACGAGCTATATTGCGCAGGACATATATTCCAAGCATCCATTGCACACTATCGTGCAACTGGTGAGCGTAAATTTTTGGATGCTGCGTTAAGATATGCCGATTACTTAACCAAAGTTTTTGGACTTGGAAAAATTGAGCAAGCTGACGGACATCCCGAGATTGAGATGGCGCTAGTTGAACTTTACCGCACAACGGGTGAAAAGAAATACCTCGATTTGGCTGGTTTTTTCCTTTCGATACAGAAATACTCGGAAAGGAAAACAATTGAAGGGCATGCGGTACGAGCTTGTTATCTTGCATCTGGCGCGGCTGATTATTTTGCAGAAACTGGTGACAAAGCAATAATGGATGCCCTCGAGCATGTGTGGAATGATATGGTTAGTTGCAAAATGTATATAACGGGCGGCATTGGGGCTAGAAGCGCGGGTGAGGCATTTGGAGCGCCATATGAGCTTCCGAACGAGCAAGCGTACGCAGAAACTTGTGCAGCAATCGCCAGTATATACTGGAATTGGAGGATGTTAGCTATAAAAGGTGAGGCACGCTTCGCTGATGTTATTGAACGTACTTTATATAATGGATTTCTCTCTGGCGTGTCGCTTGATGGAAAGCATTATTTCTATACCAATCCCTTAGCATGCTACAAAGAATACCAACGCGTTCCTTGGTTTGATTGCACATGTTGCCCTACGAATGTAGTGCGCATGATAGCCTCCCTACCGGGATACTTCTACAGCACAAGTGAAGAAGGTGTTTGGGTGCACTTTTATGATAATTCCGTCCTCAATTGGCGTTTGGAAAATGGTGTCAAGTTAATACTCGAACAAGAGACAAATTATCCATGGATGAGAGATGTAAACATCAAAGTAACACCTGAAATGGAAACAAAGTTTACACTTTTTCTTCGCATACCAGGATGGTGCTGCCTTGCTTCTGTTTCGATAAATGACGAGGCGGAGCGAGGAGCTGTTCCCGGAGAGTACCTGCAGATAGAACGAAAATGGAAGCCAGGAGATCGCATCCACCTCAAACTGCCAACAGACACTGCACTTCAAGAAGCAGACCCTCGGGCACGCGAAAATCTTGGATGCGTGGCTGTCCAACGCGGCCCGATTGTTTATTGCATTGAGAGCGTAGATAATCCGGAAGTTCCAATTCGCGATGTCGAGCTAATAGTTGGCGAGCCAATTTCGGTTGAGATTGAGCCTAACATGCTTGGCGGTATAGCTGTTGTTAAGGCGAGAGGTGTCTATGCAATCCCAGGCCAAGAACGTGGTCCACTTTACCGCGCCAAGGATAGTGTCAGGTTGGAGGTCAAAGAAGCAGACTTAACATTAATCCCCTACTATGCTTGGGCAAACCGAGGCCCATCTCATATGGAAGTATGGATACCTGTGCTTGAGTAGAGATAGTTTATTTATACTTAATTTAGTCGACTAATGCTTGAAGTTTTGTTTGATATTTATATGCAAATTGAAGGAACAGTTGCGCTAAATACATAATTTCTCATTGGCAATCTATATCTTAATAAGGAAGAGAATGAGCAATGAACAAATTAATAAGGGTTACGGTTTGGAACGAGTTCAGACATGAAAAAAACACCGACCATCCAGCGAGCAAACTTTACCCCAAGGGTATGCAAGAGGCGATTGCCGAACACCTCCGAACCCAGCCTGACTTTAAGGTGAGAACAGCAGCCCTTGATGAACCGGCACAGGGTCTGCCTGATAGCGTTCTTGATGATACAGATGTCCTAATTTGGTGGGGACATATGGCGCACGGTGAGGTTTCTGACGAGTTGGTAGACAAACTTCAACAGAAAATCGTAATTGGTGGAATGGGCTTAATCGTTTTGCATTCAGGACATTTCTCGAAAATATTCAAGAGGTTAATGGGAACAACCTGTAATCTAATTTGGCGTGAGGCCGACGAAAAGGAGCGCCTGTGGATTGTAGATTCGAGTCATCCAATTGCTGAGGGACTAGGCGAATATTTCGAACTTCCGCAAGAAGAAATGTATGGCGAGCGATTTGACATTCCCCAGCCAGATGAGCTGGTATTTATAAGTTGGTTCCAAGGTGGCGAAGTTTTCCGAAGTGGGTGTTGCTGGCATCGAGGTAGGGGCAAAGTGTTCTATTTCCGACCTGGTCACGAAAGCTATCCAACATATAGGGATGCCAATGTGCTCAAAGTAATCGAAAATGCTGTGCGCTGGGCTTCTCCAGTCAATACAGTTGTCCATACATTTGGTAATCGCCAGCCTTTGGAGAAGCTATAAATTACTCATTGAGTTAGTTGTATTAGATTGAATTAATTCAGCTTTTAAAGTAGCTAAGAGTTTTGTGAAATTATTTCATAGCTACTTGCCGCTGGGTCTCATAGAGATTTTTAACCTCACCTATAGTAGTAGCATCTTCTGGCCGGCGGTCGGTTCGAATTGCTTTAATAATACGAGGGAATCTGAGCGCAAAACCAGTGTCGCTGTCGTCGCGGCCGGCGGTATGGATTGGGCTGCGTGTAATTTCGTCGGCTAGAATTTCTGTTACATATCGGGGTTCAACCCATACGTCCGGTTCAATAAGGCTTTCTACTCGCGCGGGCTTTTCGTCAACAACAATTTCATCGAGTATTTCCTTCATTTTTACCCAGTCTTCATCCGTTAAGCCGCTGGCAACCCTAGTGATAGTTTGAAATTTATCCTTTTTTTCATCGTAAACAGCACAAAGGAGTGAACCTATCCCCCATTTTGCTCGCTTGCCTCTGCCTGCAAAATAACCAACTATAACGCAATCGACTGTATCAGCGAGTTTTCCTTGATAACTTCGTTTGAGCTTTAACCAATCGAAGGTGCGTCGCCCAGCGCGGTATGGGCTTTCAAGACTTTTTGCAATAATGCCTTCTAAGCCTGAAGATACCATCAAATTAAAAAAGGCAGTAATCTCTTCGGGCTTTTCTGAAATAAGTGCATCGGTAACCTGGATTGTCTGGTTAGATGAAACAATTTTTTGGAGTGCTTTGCGCCGTTCAATATAGGGCTCGTCTATCATTTCCTTGCCATCTACAAAAAGACAGTCAAAAACCATAAGTTTGAGTGGTAGTTCTTCTTCTTTTTCTTCAATTAAGTGCTTACGCTTTCGGCGCACGGTAATTTGGAATGAATGAAATTCGCCTGTTTCTGGGTCATAAGAAACCGCTTCGCCTTCAAAAATTGCTTGGCGTGCATTGATTTGTTTGCGTGTTGCTTCGATGATGTCTGGGAACATTTTGGTTGTGTTTTCAAGATTTCGTGTAAAGATTTGTACGATATCTCCACTTTTGTGGATTTGAGCTCTAAAGCCATCATATTTTGGTTCTGAAGAGCACTTTCCTAACCTTTTGAGGATAGTTTCTACGTCAGGTGCACGTTCTGCAAGCTCCATTCGAATTGGATTGCCCACCTGCACTTTTAATTTTTCTAGCTTTTCAGGTCCATCCTTGTAGAGAATATATGCTACACGCCCCATGTCTCCTGAAATGTTATAGGCCCGCTCAAGCAGAGCTGGAAGTTGTTCATTTTCTCCATAAGCAAGAGAAAGACCGTCAATAATTGTTGGGTCGCCAATGCCTAATCGAAGTTTTCCAATGGCGATTCGAATAAGATATCTTGCTTCTTTGGGACTGAGCTGTTTTATTAGGGAAGCAAGTTCTGAAACCTTGGCTTCTATACTTCCTTTACCAGTGATTTGAGCAATATTAAGCAGAGCTTCATATGCCTGCCCAACAGTAAGCCCTTTCCCATCCCATTTGATTAGATGCTCTGCGACGAGGCCGTAATCCCCAAGCTTTTGGTAAAGCTTTCGGATGTTCTCAATTCTCTCACCAGTGGCTTCAGCAATTGCACGCGCCATAAGTTGCTCACTTATGCCAATTTCTACCCCTTCGTACGCTGGCAATAAGATTCCCTCAGAAAGATAAACGATCTTTCTAATCTCTTCTGGATCGCTACTTTCCTTAAAAAGTTTGGCTAACTCTTCTATAAGAGCGTTTCTAGAAGTAGTTTTGTCTAAAATCGCAAAATGGTCAGCAAGTTTCGATAGCTTCACTTTTTAACTCCTGGGCTTGTATAGGAATAAACTCGGCAACTTCCTTTGGAAAATCGAGAATTCTCAAAAATTCTATAAAATCTATGATAGGAAGCACTCCTCCGCTTGCCTTGCTGTAATCGCTAACAAATTCTTCTTCTTCATCAGGAGGTTTAATACCCATTATTTCTTCATAGAGATTAATATTTATCTTAGTCCTAATGCTAAAATGGACATTACCTTCGGTATATCCATAGTTTGCGGCTATTACAATATTTTCATTCAGCCGATTGCTCCACTCAGCTGCTACAATTGGATGTACAAGTGCTTGGCTGCTGAATTGAAGAATTGCCCATTTTCCACTGTATTTGGGCACTGCTTTTATGGCACGCCGAATCTCAGCACTTACTATCTTTCTGTACTGGCGGAGAATGACCGATTCCGGAATAATGCCTTCTGTAATATCGAATGGACTGTCGGCGCTCACTAATGCTGAGAAAGCTGTTGCAATGTCATGGGAAGGTGACCTGCGTGCGGCATCAATCAAAGCTACCGTTTCTTTTATTGTTTTAACTTCATATCTTGATTTTGCCTCGCGCAGTATTTCAAGGTCGGCATTGACACCCATATCTCCAGCTGTACCAACTGCTGCAAGCCAATCCAGCCCGTTTAGCGGTGTTATTTCTTGGCATATATTATAGGTAAGTAGAGCTGAAGGTTCGGGCGGATAAACACCAAATGAAGTTAAGTAAACATCCACAGGAGGAACACCCTCTGGCTTATGGTGGTCGATTACCATTGTTGTAATGCCAGGTAGAATTGCTTCATTTCGACTTCCTGTATCCATTACTATTAAGTGGGTTGGTTTGCGTACAAGCGCACGTTTGGCTAATGAATCTGAATATATTGTCTCACCCTTTTCAAGAAAAACTGGGAAAGTTAAATGGCAACCATGATATCTTAGCGTTCTATACATTATTGCACCCGAGCAACAGCCATCGACGCCCCCGTGAAAGAATAGAACTATTGTGTTATTGGGTTCAATTCTTTCAAAGAAACGCCTGCCTGCATCAATTTCTGCGCGATATCCAAGCGTTGCCATGAATGACCGCCTCAAGTGTTAATTATTTCCACAAAGGAATATATACCCAATCGGCTAATACGAAGATTAGAAACATATTTTCATAGGAAGAATAACTTCTGAACTTTTAAGCAATTTCTGAATTTGATAGAATATAAACGGGCGATGTGATGGCAAAAAGGCGTCGAAAGCTTATAGAAAAAATCATCGAGCGATTATTACAGCTAAGCGGAATTGCAACGGTCATTTTTGTAATTTTAATATTTGGTTTGTTGCTCGGAAATGGCCTTCCAATCTTTAGATACACCAGCGTTGGAAGGTTTCTTTTTGGACGTGAGTGGTTTCCACTTTCAGGGCGTTTTGAAATATTCCCGCTTATAATAGGCTCGTTGTTAGTTACCGCAGGTGCAGTAGTTATCGCTGTCCCACTTGGCATAGCGGTTGCCGTTTATATTGCTGAGATTGCGTCTCCTCGCGTGAAAGAACTTTTGAAACCGGCGGTCGAGACACTTGCTGCGATTCCTTCAGTGGTTATTGGTTTCATTGGACTTCTTGTGGTTGCACCAGCAGTAAAAACATTGTTGCATTTACCCACGGGTCTTACAGCTTTTACTGGTTCGCTAATGCTAGCATTTATGTCTCTCCCAACAATTATTTCAATTTCAGAAGATGCAATTACCGCGGTGCCAATGGATTATCGTGCCGCATCATTGGCGCTTGGTGCTACAAGATGGCAGACAATAAGCCGTGTTGTTGTGCCATCAGCAAAAAGCGGAATAACAGCTGCTGTAATGTTGGGAATCGGCCGTGTTATAGGCGAGACAATGGCTGTGCTTATGGTAACTGGCAATGCGGCAGTGATTCCCCACTCTATTTTCCAACCTGTGCGAACGATGACGGCTACAGTAGCAGCTGAAATGGGAGAAACCGTTCAATATTCACCTCACTACTTTGCTTTATTCGCAATTGGATTGGTTCTTTTCGTTATTGCGTTTCTCATTAATTTAATAGCAGACCTTGCGCTTCATCGAAAGGAAATAGTGAGATGAATAGATATACATTAGAGAAAATTGCATTTGCTTTTCTAAAAGCATCGGCAATGTTGGTTATTCTCCCTACTTTTTTTATCGTCTTTTTTATTGTTATTCGTGGAGCTAGGGGGCTTACTCTTGAGTTTTTGCTTAGCTTTCCATCTAAAGGTATGCAATCAGGTGGAATATTTCCAGCAATTGTAGGCACTCTTTACCTTATTGCTGGTACTATATTATTTTCAGTTCCATTGGGAGTGCTTGCGGCAATCTATCTAGCAGAATATGCAAAGCCAGGGCCACTCATTAGGTTAATTAGATTGTCGATAGTAAACTTGGCAGGAGTACCTTCGATTGTATATGGCTTGTTCGGCTTTGGCATATTCGTTTTAATGTTGAAGTTTGGCGCTTCCATTTTGTCAGGCTCGCTGACATTGGCAATACTTGTACTCCCGCTTTTGATTGTTGCTACAGAGGAAGCTTTGTTAGCAGTGCCGCAGACGTTTCGGGAGGCAAGCCTTGCTCTCGGGGCAACGAAATGGCAAACAACAAGGTTCGTTGTTCTGCCAAACGCATTTTCAGGCATAATTACCGGAATAATTCTAGCTATGGGACGAGCTGCAGGAGAAACTGCGCCAATTTTGTTCACAGTTGCAGCATTTTATTTACCAAGTCTTCCGAGGTCTATCTATGACCAAGCAATGGCCCTCCCTTATCATTTATATATAATCTCAACCCAAGTACCAAATGCTCCTCCTAGAATGCAATGGGGAACCGCTCTGACTCTTCTCATTATCGTACTAGGTCTAAACCTTGCCGCAGCAATTATTAGATACCGATTCAGGAGGCATATTCATTGGTAAATCGTGAAATCATTGTTTCGACTCGAGACCTAAATCTTTATTATAATGATTTCCATGCGCTGAAGCACGTCAACATAAATATACCTGAAAAGGAAATTACAGCGCTAATTGGCCCATCTGGATGTGGAAAGTCTTCTTTTCTAAGAACAATCAACCGAATGAACGACCTAATTCCAGGCGCACGCACTACTGGCGAAGTGCTTGTAAAAAATAGAAATATCTATTCACCCGAAGTAGATGTTGTGGAACTAAGAAAACGTATTGGCATGGTTTTCCAACGCCCGAATCCTTTTCCGATGTCGGTATTTGATAATGTGGCTTATGGACCACGAATCCACGGCATGGCAAAAGGGAACAGACTAGAGGAAATAGTTGAAAGGAGTTTACGTTCAGCAGCACTATGGGATGAGGTAAAAGATAAGCTAAATAAATCTGCATTTACCCTATCGGGCGGACAGCAACAACGTCTATGCATTGCGCGTGTGCTTGCAATAGAGCCAGAAATTGTACTTATGGATGAGCCAGCGTCGGCGTTGGACCCCATCTCTACACTCAGAATTGAAGACTTGATGCGGGATCTCAAACGCAACTATACAATAATAATAGTTACGCACAATATGCAACAGGCTGCGCGAGTCTCGACATATACAGGCTTTTTTCTAAACGGTGAGCTAATCGAATTTGGCGTTTCGGAAGAGTTGTTTACTAGTCCAAGGGATAAGCGCACGGAAGACTATATTACCGGTAGATTTGGGTAATCAATAATCGTCTGTGTTGAAAGTCGTTGAGCTTACGGTTATGATTTATTACTTTTCAATTATAAATTTTGGAGAATAAAGATGTCATCTGAGGCCCGAAAAGAATTTGATAAGGAATTAGCTACTCTTCAAGAAGACCTGAAGAAAATGGGCACAATTGTAGAAGAGATGCTGGCCAAAGCAATTGAGGCTTTAAAAACGCGCAACATTGCACTTGCCCGTGAGGTTATTGAATTAGACGATATTGTGGATAGTTACAATATCGACATCGAAGTTCGTTCCTTGCGTCTTCTTGCGCTCCAGCAACCAATGGCTCGAGATTTAAGAATAATTGCAGCTGCTATGAAAATTATTACAGATGTGGAACGAGCTGGTGATTATTCAGTCGACATCGCAAAAATGGTGGAAAAATTGGCTAATAAGCCGCTTTTTAAGCCGCTTGAGGATATTCCCAAAATGGTCTCTATAGTGCAGGAAATGCTTCGCGAGACACTAACTGCTTTTGTTACTCACGACCTTCATCTCGTTGAACAAATGGTTGCACACGATGACGAAGTTGATCATCTATATAATAGCTTATATGAAGAGCTTATAAGTTATATAAAGAAGAATCCAGACTTGACAGACCAAGCTATTGGTTTGTTGCTTATTGCAAGATATCTTGAACGCATTGCAGACCATATCACAAATATTGGCGAGCGGATTTACTATATGGAAACTGGAAAACTGAAAGAGCTGCATCAATAAGGGCTCTTAAAAGTGTTTTTGCTAAAAGAAGTTTTTTTACTCTGCAAGTATTTGAACAGAAGCGCCTAAAGAATCGTCAATCATAGAATTCGCAGCAACAGCATCCAAAGTTAGGCAGGTGATTCTATGTCTTTAAAGTATTTCGAATTTTATTTTAGATTTATTTTGATAATGTTTATACTTTGCTTAATGTCTGCTTGTCCGGGCACGGCAGTACCCGATATAAGCGAGCAGTCACAAAATGCAGTGGTAAAAGCAGTTAAGCTCGTTGGGCCAGCTGTAGTAAATATAGACACCACCTATAGGTCAAGGCGAAGCGGTTCAATTTTTGATTTATTTCCGGAGTTCTTTGGACCTCCTATGCCCCAACAAGGCCAAGGGTCAGGTTGGATATATGATGGCAAAAACGGTTATATAGTCACCAACGAGCACGTAGTTGAAAATGCGGAGCAGATAGTGGTTACGTTACCAGATAAACAACAGTTTGAGGGAAAAATTATCGGCGCCGATAGGCTCAGCGATATAGCAGTAATTAAAGTTGATGGAAAAAACTTACCATCATTGAAGCTGTCGGTGAATCCAAAGCCAGAAATTGGCTCGTGGGCGATTGCTATAGGAAATCCTTTTGGTCTCCAAAACACTGTGACCGTAGGCGTTGTTAGTGCAACTGGCCGCCGGATCGAAACATCCGATGGGCGCAAGATTGAAGATTGCATCCAAACCGATGCGGCAATCAACCCTGGCAACTCGGGCGGTCCACTTTGCGATATTTATGGCAACGTGATTGGAATGAACGCAGCCATTCGAGCTGATGGTCAGGGTTTGGGCTTTGCGATCTCCGCCGAGACTATTCGCAAGATTGTGCCGCAACTAATTAAATACGGAAAGGTAATACGACCATGGGTTGGATTCATTTACGCCGACATGACCCCTCAATTTGCAAGGCGGCTGGGTATTGACTATATTGAGGGCATCATAATTCAGGTATACCGTGGGTCTTGCGCTGAAGAAGCAAAGCTTCAGACTGGAGATATAATAATTGAAGCCGCTGGGAAGTCTATTAAAACTTCAGAGGACATGGAAGCTATAGTAAAAAAGCTAAATGTTGGAGACAAACTTAGACTAACGGTTGTACGTGGTGGCAAGCAATTAAGGATATTGCTTACTGTGTGTGAGATGCCAGAGGAATTATCATGAGCATAGTAGATTTCAAATAAAAAGCACTCGGCGGCAGCAATATCCAAGGGGGAACTCGAATTTTAACTGCCGCCGAGTGTTTTGAGGGAAAAGTTGTTTCTTACTATGCTAAATATAGCAAAACTTGATGGTTTTGTCAATTATTTTTCAACAAGGTTGAGAT
>JAIMAU010000031.1 GCA_023511795.1 Armatimonadota bacterium
GCTCTTGGACTTGTTGGTCGGCTTGATTGCGGCGGTCTTTTGCTTTTTGTTCTAGTGCATCATAGCGACCTAGGTCGAGGATATCTGCGAGAATTTTCTTCCGGTCGGAAACCGTTTGCTTTGTAAACTCATCGGCCCTACCCTGCTGAATGTAGGCAGAATTAATAAAAGTCCGATAGTCCATTCGAAGGATGCGTTTTATTTGGCGGCCAGTTTCACGAAGTCCTTGGCCTGTAAGTGGCCGCCATGTTGGTGATGGTTGCGAGGCATGAGATTGAAGACCGGTTGTCTTTTCTTCGATTTGGCTGTTATCTGCAATATAAAGTTCCCAAACGCCAGAGGAACTTTTCTTGCTACGCCCTCGAATAACGCGGTATACGTCATCACCAAGTTGGAAATCAAAAACAACTCGCATCTCATCTGAACCAAGGCGGATTAGTTCATCGTCTGAGGCGCGAGCTTCTCCCCAAAGCGCCCAAGTAATTGCATCGAGGAGTGCAGATTTACCATTGCCGTTGTCGCCAGAGAGGCAAGCGATGTGGATACCCCGCAAGACAAGAGGCGTCACATTTTCGCCGTAAGACATAAAGTTTCGAAGTTCTAATCTAAGTGGAATCATGGTTTCACCTCTGGCATTTGTCAGCTTACTGTATATATTTTTCTGATTTGACTGCCTTTATGTTATGCTTTCTTCCGCTATTAGTTCTTGAATCAACGGCCGAGCGTAATCCATTAATTCGGCCTTACGTTTTCGGTAATCTTCTCTTGTCTCGAAGTACATTTCAAGCGCCCTAAGAGGATCGAGTGATTCCGTTAATAGTTTATTTCGGATGGTTTCCTTGTCGCGAATAATGCGTTTTGTTATAGGCAAAACGTAGAATGCAGGGGAAAGCGCTCTTTGGATGTCCGAATCGCGGACAAAAGGTAGTTTGTTAGCGGAGATGTGATAAATCAACTTGACAACAGCATCGTCTATCCGCTTTGAGGAAATTTCGTCGAGAATGCGTTGGGTTGGGTTATCAACATCTGCATCCACTTCAATTTCGACAAATCTCCTCGCTGGCACACTGACAAACTCATAAGATGCGGATCCTTTCTCAACCTCGACGATAACGATTCCCTTTTCCTCATCCTTCTCACTGAAGTCTATGCGCTCAATGCTTCCACAATAGACTACAGGCGGATGCCCCCTCTTGTTTAAATCCTGATGTTTGTGGATGTGTCCCATTGCTACATAGTCGAAAGCAGGATTTGCGACTGCGCTTACCAGCAACTCGGGCTCAGCAACGTTTAAATAGGAGCTTTGGGAACTGACTTTTGAATTTTTTATCCAGAAATGGCCTAATAAGACAGAAGGGATAGATGGGTTTAACTGCCGAGCCAAATAAGCAATGTAGTCGGTATACTTTCTTACCATCAAATCAGTGGTTTCTTCTATGGAAAGATTGCGCGTTTCTTCGCGTGAGAGAACATTGCTTCTTAAAAGGTATGGCATTGCGGCTATCTGAATTGGTCCAGCAGTGGTTTCAACAAGAAGGATTTCTGGTTTACTAAGCACATGCACGTTCTTCACACCAATCGTGCGATATATTTCGATTGCATTTGCACGAGCTCTGGAGTTAGGCAAATCGTGGTTGCCCGTAAGCATTACGATTGGCAGTCCTGCGTCGGTAAGTCGTCGGATGCACGAGGCAAACTCTCGCTGGTGTGTTTGGTTTGGATCTCTAGATTTGTATGCATCCCCAGCAAAGAGCGCTAAATTCACTCCTGCTTCGAGTGCTTTGTCAATTGCCGCGTTAAGGGATCGCGAAAAGTCTGTGAGGCGAGAGTTAAGGCCTGTCTCTGGGTCAATTTTTCCATAGTTCTCGATGCCGAGGTGGACATCACCGAAGTGCATTATCTTGATTTTGCTCATTATTCTCGCACCGCCCAAAGCGTGGTTTTGTCGGTTATTTTAAGGTAATTTTTTGGAATTTTGCTAAAAATTGTTGCGCTTGCAAATAGATAACAGTTAAAAATGCTTGAGAAAGGCATCACAAAACAGCTTCAGTGAGCTGTCTCTTAGTACAATAATAACATGAAACTTTGGTGTTTTCTATATCAATCTTCATCTTATGCAACTAGTTGCATACTTGATAAAACAATGGAGAAGTTTGTAAACAGCTAACGATGGGAACATTACTCCTAAAAACAATTTTAGGAGTAACTATCATGGAGATACTCGTTTTATTTGATAGCAAGGGCGGAAATGTATATGAGCTAGCCAAAGCCATCGCTGAGGGCATTGAGCAAGTGGAAGATGTAAAAGCACGCATGCGATGGGTTAAAGAGACGACTCCGATGGAGGTAATTCGGGCAAACGAGATTTGGTCTAAATTCTACGACTTCAAATCAAATGAAATAACCCAAGCTACTCTTGATGATTTGGTTGAAACGGAGGGTCTAGCACTGGGTTGTCCAACTAGGTTTGGGAATGTATCACCTGCAATGGGCAATTTTCTCGAATCTACAGGTCCACTGTGGTCAAAAGGTGTGCTTGTGGGAAAGGTTGCTGGTGTATTTACAAGCACGAGCACGATGCATGGCGGGAATGAAGCAACCCTAATTACTATGATGGTTCCACTTATGCATTTGGGGTATATAATTGTGCCCATGGGATATGTGGAACCGAATGTTGCGTCAACTGACAGAGGTGGTACTCCTTATGGTCCTTCGTCAGTCTCGGGTCTTGGAGAACCGACTCCAACTGAAAAGGAATTATCGATTGCGCGAGCGTTTGGTAGGAGGCTAGCAGAAACCACAAAAAAGCTGAGGTCCTGATATGACACTGGTCACAAGCAAAGAGATTGTTACGAAAGCATTGGCAGGACATTATGCGGTAGGTGCGTTCAATGCCGTAAACATGGAAACCGCACAAGCAATAATCGGTGCAGGTGTTGCGGAAAACAGCCCTCTTATCATGCAGGTTACCCAAACTACTTTGAATTATACAGACCCTGAGGAATTGGCGGCATTAATGAAAGTCCTGATAGATCGCGTAAATATCCCTGTTGCCCTTCATCTTGATCATGGGCGGACGTTTGAGATTGTAATGAAGTTTCTAAGGCTTGGATTTACTTCAGTGATGATTGACGGTTCGTTGCAGCCTGATGGGAAGACGCCGAGGACGTATGAAGAGAATGTAGAAGTAACCCGCAAGGTTGTCGAGGCAGCTCATGCAATTGGAGTGACGGTCGAGGGTGAGCTTGGTACTCTTGGGCAGATTGGTGAGGAAATCACTGATATTTCTGGAGCATTGACCGACCCAAATCAAGCAGCACGCTTCGTGGAAGATACTGGGGTTGACATGTTAGCTGTGTCTATTGGCACCACTCATGGTCTCTATCGAGGGACACCGTTTATTGATGTTGAGAGAGTAAAAGCAATTTCAGACAAAGTTGGCATCCCCCTTGTTATGCATGGCGGTTCATTTACTCCTGATGAAGATGTTCGTGCGGCGATTCGGTTTGGGATTGCTAAGGTAAATATTGATACAAATATCCGTGTAGCATTTTTCGAAGCCGTTCGAGACTGCATTGTCAAAATTGAGGCTGAGCATGAAGAAGCTGATAGAGCAGGCGTGCCACGTAAATATGATATTCGCAAAATACTCCAACCTGCAAGAACAGCAATGCAGGCAGTAATCGAGGATAGAATACGTGTTTTTGGAAGCTCAGGAAAGGCAGAATAAATTATGGCTATAAGCGAGAAACGAGCAATACTGACAAAAAATGAGCTAATCTCGATGTATAAAGAAATGCTTTTGATTCGCACTTTTGAAGAAAAGGCTGCCGAGATGTATACGAGGGGCAAAATTGGTGGTTTTCTCCATCTTTACTCAGGCCAAGAAGCTGTGGCGGTTGGTTTTATTTCTGCTTTGCGCCCGGATGATTACGTAATTGGCGCATATCGAGAACACGGCCAATGTATAGCGAAGGGCACTGATCCAAAATATGTTATGGCGGAGCTTTTTGGCAAAGTTACTGGTATTTCAAAGGGCAAGGGTGGTTCAATGCATCTTTTCGACATAGAGAAAGGTTTCCTGGGAGGACACGGAATAGTCGGTGGAGGTATGCCGCTTGCCGTTGGAGTTGGATTAGCAATTAAGTACAAGAAAGAGGACAAAGTGTGCATTTGCTTTTTCGGTGATGGTGCGGTAAACGAAGGAGCTTTTCATGAAGCTATGAATATGGTTGCTCTTTGGAAGCTTCCGGTCATCTATGTTCTGGAGAACAACCTATATGGAATGGGCACGCCAATATATAGAGCCTCCTCGATTCCTGACCTAATTCGACGTGCGTCTTGCTATGATATTGAACGTGAACAAGTAGATGGTATGGATGTTCTAGCAGTTAGAGATACAGCTGAAAGGTCGATAAGACTAGCGCGAGAACATAGCGAGCCACGCTTCATCGAGGCGATTACATATAGGTATAGGGGACATTCGGTTGCCGACCCGGGTCAGTATCGAACAAAAGAAGAGGTTGAGGAATGGCGAAAACGTGACCCTATTGTACGGATGGAAAAATATCTAAAAGATAACCTATTCATAACCGACGATGATTTAATCGCAATACGCGATGAGGTGAATGCTAAGGTTCAAGAGGCAGTGGACTTTGCTGAGTCTAGCCCATTTCCGCCGCCAGATGCCTTATATGAGGATGTGTACGCCTAAAGCTTATGGCTAAAGTTCGGTTTTGAAGTCAAGCAATATATTTAAGTTAAGTGCAGGAGAGCATTCAATGGCGCAGACAATTACTTACCGAGAAGCATTAAACCAAGCTCTGAGAGAAGAAATGAGGCGTGACTCAAATATCCTTGTGCTTGGTGAGGATGTTGCGGCGTATGGCGGCGCATTCAAGGTTACAGAGGGTCTGTTACAAGAATTCGGACCTGAGCGTGTTATCGATACCCCAATTTCTGAAGAAGCTATTGCTGGGACAGGTATTGGGGCGGCAATGGTGGGACTCAGACCTGTTGTAGAAATGATGACGATTAACTTTACAACATTGGCGATGGATCAAATAGTAAATCATGCTGTGAAACTCCGGTATATGTCGGGCGGTCAGATTAAAATACCATTGGTCATACGTGCTGCACAAGCGGCTGGGCTTCAACTTGGTGCCCAACATTCGCAAAATTTGGAATCTTGGTATGCTCATGTCCCGGGTCTTAAAGTGGTAGCGCCTTCGGTGCCAGCTGACGCAAAAGGCCTTCTGAAGAGCGCCATCCGAGATGGCAATCCTGTAATGTTCATCGAGCATGAAGCCCTATACAATGCAAAAGGCAATGTGCCGGATGGTGAGTACTTGACACCACTTGCTAAAGCGGAGGTAAAAAGGCAAGGCAAAGATGTGACTATTATTTCCTACCTAAGGACTTTAATTTTGGCTATGAAAGCAGCCGAGCATCTAGCAGATTTAGGAATTGATGCGGAAGTTGTGGATGTTCGCACCCTCAGGCCTCTTGATACAGAAACTATTGTGGGTTCGGTAAGGAAAACTCATCGTGCCGTTATTGTCGAAGAAGATTGGAAGTCGGTTGGAATGGGCGCAGAGATTTCAGCTCGAATTCTTGAAGGAGCTTTTGATTACCTTGACGCGCCAGTAATGCGAGTGGCGCTTGCCGAGGTACCGATGCCGTATTCGAAGCCGCTCGAACAGCTTGCTGTGCCATCGCAAGATGACATAGTAATGGCGGTAAGGCAAATCATGGGGAAGGCATAAAGAATTAAATGGGTGCAAATAAAGTTAATGGAGGAACGATAATGCCTGCAATCACCATGCCAAAGATGAGCGACACAATGGAAGAAGGAAAAGTCATTAAGTGGTTAAAGCATGAAGGCGACCGTATTAGTGAAGGTGATGTTATTGCCGAAATCGAAACTGACAAGGCAAACGTTGAAATGGAGGCATTTCAATCAGGAATTTTAAAAAAGATCCTTGTGCCTGAAGGAGAAACAGCCCCTGTGGGAGCAGCAATCGCCGAATTGGAAGCTGTTGAGACAGTCCCCCAGTTCGAAGTTCCACAGCAGCCTGAGGTTGTTAGTGAACAACCGCCTAAAACAGCTGAACCCACAATTGAAATTGCCCCGCCATACATTGGAGAAGGGTACAAGCCTTTAGCTGAGGTTGCCGAGGAAAAGCATGTTCTCGCATCGCCGTTGGCACGGCGCATGGCAGCAGAGTTGGGTATTGATTTGTCGAAAGTCAAGGGAACTGGCCCAAATGGTCGGATAACCGAGGCTGATGTAGTAGCTTATGCAAGTCAGGCTCAGGCGGCTGCTCCCTCAGCTCCGCCTCCACCTCCGCCTCCATCAGTGGCAGCTGTTCCTCCTATTGCTGAGGTACCTTCCGAAGAGGTCGAACTTAGCAAGATGCGAAAAACAATTGCGCACCGTATGTCCGAAAGCAAGCAAACTATCCCTCATTTTTATGTAACCACAGAGGTTGAAATGGACTGGGCGTCTCGCGTTCGTGACGAACTGAACTCAATAGAAGATGCCCAGGAAAGGATTTCATTTACAGATATGGTAATAAAAGCTTGTGCTCTGGCGCTAGCGCAATTTCCTGAAGTAAACTCTTCCTATAAAGAAGACAAACTTATAATGCACAAAGAAATTAATATTGGAATGGCAGTAGCGCTCGAGGATGGCCTAATAGCTCCTGTTATTCACAATGCAGATAAAAAACCTCTCAGGGAAATCGCTGTAGAAACGAAAAGGCTTGCAGAGCACGCACGTTCAAATACCCTACGTGCATCTGAATATACTGGGGCGACTTTTACTGTTTCTAATTTGGGAATGTTCAATGTAGAAAACTTTGTAGCGATTATAGATCCACCCCAGGCGGCGTCATTAGCCATTGGCACAATTATGGAACGCCCAGTTGTTATTGATGGGGAAATTACTATTTCCAAACGAATGAAGGCAACCTTGTCTGCGGATCATCGCGTTCTGGATGGAGCTAAAGCTGCTATATTCCTTAATGAGGTGCGGAAAAGGCTTGAGTCCCCAATTGGACTTATATGACATCAAGAGCCTGCATTCAGGAATAGTTAGCATTAAATTACTAAACATCCTCTTGACACCCCAAAACTTGCATGGTATTACTTTTTGCAAACGGGTAGCCATTTAAATGCGTGCCGTAACATACGAAGAGCTTAGAATACTTTCGGATATTATTTACGTTGCAAACTCGGATATCTTTTCACCGTCAGCGTGGATGGAGATCATTGACTTATTGAGGAAGTTAACGCCCGTTGATGCTTTAGGTGCTGTTTTTCTCGATATCCGAACTTGTAAACCCGAACGCCATGTATCATATAATATAACCCCAACTTTCTTCGAAAGATATGCTAACTACTATCACGCCAGAGAATTGACCCTCTTGCCCGCCCTGGCAAGAAACCTCCATGCTTGGCGGCCTACCGATATTGTCCCAAAGAATGTGTGGGAGAATTCTGAAGTCTACAATGACTTTTTGCTTCCAGAGGGATTGCGCCATGCGTTAACAACTGCTCTTAACGCTGGTCAGGATGTTCATGCTAGGATATACATGGCGAGAGGAAAAGGCAATGCGCCATTTTCGCAAAAAAGACGTACATTTTCTAGGTATTTTGCAAACACATTTTGTTAGCGCCCTGCGCCGTGCCAAACTTTTTGAGGAAATACTTAGGACAAAGAATACTTTGGAGGGCGCATTCGACAAAGCACCTATGCCAATTTTTATTTTCGATGATTCCGCAAAGCTCATCCACATAAACCAAATGGCGGAATCTATTTGCGGTGGCATAAATAAGCAGGAAAATCTTGATAGGATTGTCAGTGCTGTGTCTATGCTGATAAAAGAGCAGCAATTGGCAGAAAAGATTTGCATACCACCTCGAGAGTGCATATGTTATATTGGAAACCAAGCTTACCGACTCGGCGCATACTTATTTCAGGCATCTTGCTGTCGGAAGTATTATGTCGTACCTGTTGTAAGCGCTATGGATTATTTGCGGTTTGCTTATAACAGAGCTGTAAACCAATATGGTTTGACGCATTGCGAGGCAAACATTTGCGCTATGCTTATTGCAGGCCTTTCTGATAAGGATATTGCAAGAAGATTGAATGTTGACATTGAAATTGCTATAACACGAGTTAAATCTGTTTTCGACCGCTTACGTGTATCGTGCGTATCCGAGTTAGTGGATAAGCTAATTGGTGATTTCCGTCCCAAGGTCAACAACCAAGACCGCTGAGATTTATCGCCAAACTGTCTTTAAATCCAACATCACTTGTAAATCGTCCGAAGGAGAACCAGTCGCTTGGGAGCTGAACCAGTCGGTGTATTGACCTGTTAGTGTGATGAACTGTTCGGGGCTAACTTGGTAGTCATATTTCAACTTGTAGGTTCTTGCGTGCGAAGTCCCGCTTGGACTCGAAACCCTGTCGTAACTATAGGATGCCTCGAGTATTCCTAGCGAAGAGGTCTTGCCCGAAATTCCAAAGCTCAGCACTCGCTTCTCCGTGCTTTGCTGGTAATTTTCAAAGACATCATAGGCTCCAACAAACCCAAGTCTCCTGGTAAGTGGTGCAGTAAACCTTAGGTGTTCCTCGCCAATAGGCTCCAATGTCCCATTTGGTTGTTCTTTATAGGAGAAATAGTTGTATTCGAGCTTTGACTTCTCGCCGAATTTGAAATCAGCGTTATATTTGCGCACTAGGGCTGAAGGGGCTGAACCGGGGTCAAGCACCTTGTATGCAAGCGAATAGTGCAATCGCTTGGAAGGATTAGGATCGCCCACCATGCTAAACGCCCTCACAATCGGTGTTTTGCCATCTTTAGTTATCTGGCCTAAGTATTCGGCAGTTATGCGATGTTGTAGGAAGTTAGTCTCAATTTTTGCCGATTTTGTGCGAGTCTCGATTTTATCTGCTTTGCGGACTTCGGAAAAGGCAACGCTCCATGCTGTTGATTTGAATGGCCCTAAATCGGTAGGGCAAGTCGGTGTTAGGCTGAGTTCTCGAACTTTCCCAGTAGTTGAGCCATTGGATAGAGTTTCGCCAAATCTGGCAGAAAGGCTAAGGCTATTAAAGACCTTTCCCGCTAGGCTATAGTCCTGTGCAATTGTTTCGGCTTTGTCCGTTTTTATAATTGAGCGCACACCTTTGAAGTTTAGCGACTTTGTAAGCACCGAATCTAACTTCAAGACCTGGGTGTCCTCAAATGTTCCGTCACTTCTTTTCACGTTCTTCCAATCGCCAGTTAGGATAATGGCGCGTCCTGGAAGTGTGTTGAAATGGACTGTACGCGTCTCAAGTGTTTTCTCTTCTCCAGAGGCGGAGGTGCTTTTTGTTGTGTCAATCATTGCATTAAGAGAGATGAAGCCTGATGTATTATCCAAACGCAACATGTTTCGGGTCAGGCAGTCTTCCAACTCATTCTTGCCATACGTTGTTTCGTCGCGGAACATTGTCAACTTCAAATTCTTAGAAGGCGTCAGTACCAAGTTGTTTGTTGATTGCTTATGGAAACGACCGTCTGTTGCATGTTTTGCATTTATAAACGAGCTATCAATCGCAAAAAGCTTCTTGGATGACTCATAGTGCCCCGCCCAGTCGAAACGTCGAAATCCTTGCTCTGTTGCCATTAGCTTTTTATCTGAATCTGCCAGGTCCATGACTCTAGTGAACTCCGGGTCCATGTTTCGCAGGTTACCCCTAATCCAGAATCCATTGCCGATTAAATCAAGACCGTATTTGACCAAGGCAGCATTGTTTTCCGTAATACGAGAGAAAGAAGTTCTTAATTTTGTTGATGGATT
>JAIMAU010000032.1 GCA_023511795.1 Armatimonadota bacterium
AAGCATAAGACGGCATACTATATTCTCCTTAGTCTCGTGGGCTCTGAGTTGTTTATAAGAGACAGCAGCCATAAAGATGGAGGATATTCGGACTTTCAAATACTTGCACAAATAAATTAGAAAACCAATGGTATTTGTAAAAATTAACGAGAGGAAGTGAGTATGGGAGTACGGCAAACAGCTGAAGAGTGGGTAGAAAAAATGGCAAGGCTGTGCGAACCAGACGAAGTCATCTGGTGTGACGGCTCTGTCGAAGAAAAGGAACGCCTGACACGCGAAGCATTAGGCACTGGTGAGCTAATAGAGCTAAATCAAGAGAAGTTGCCTGGCTGTGTCTACCATCGGACGGCAACAAATGATGTCGCACGTACTGAGCATCTGACCTTCATCTGTACCGAAAGAGAAGAGGACGCCGGCCCAACGAACAATTGGATGTCGCCTAAGGACGCCTATACACGCCTGGGTGCTCTTTTTAAAGGTTCGATGAGAGGTAGAACGATGTACGTTGTTCCATTTCTTATGGGCGTTCCAGGTTCTCCATTTTCGAAAATTGGAATTGAGCTGACTGATAGCATTTACGTTGTGCTAAACATGCGTATTATGACACGCATAGGGAATCTGGTTCTCGACGAACTAGAGTCGATTGGTGACTTTACACGATGTTTGCATTCGAAACACGAGCTAGATATTGAAAGGCGGTTCATTTGCCATTTCCCCGAGGATAATACAATATGGAGCGTTGGTTCGGGTTATGGGGGAAATGCTCTCTTGGGGAAGAAATGCCTCTCGCTTCGAATAGCAAGCTATTTGGGCCGGAAAGAAGGTTGGATGGCTGAGCACATGCTAATTTTGGGGGTTGAGAGCCCTGACGGCGAAGTTACGTACATTGCTGGAGCCTTCCCTAGCGCTTGCGGAAAAACAAACCTTGCTATGCTAGTGCCCCCAAAAGAGTTCAGCGGATATAAAGTTTGGACGGTAGGCGATGATATTGCTTGGATGCGCATAGGCCCCGATGGCAGGCTTTGGGCGGTAAACCCAGAAGCTGGATTTTTTGGCGTTGCGCCGGGAACAAACAGCAAAAGCAATCCCAGTGCGATGCGAACTATTGCAAGTAATACAATTTACACAAATGTACTCATCAGGCCAGATGGCACCGTTTGGTGGGAAGGTCATGATGATCCTCCCCCTGAACATGGTATAGATTGGCAAGGTCAGCCGTGGACGCCAGCATGCGGAGAAAAAGGAGCACATCCTAATGCTCGCTTTACGGCTCCGGCATCTCAATGCCCGTGCATTTCGCCATATTGGGAGGATCCTAAGGGAGTACCAATTTCAGCGATTATATTTGGCGCGCGGCGTGCACGATTAGCCCCTTTAATTTACCAAGCATTCAACTGGCAGCATGGCACTTATGTTGGTGCAACTTTGGCATCTGAGACAACAGCTGCTGCATTGGGTCAACAGGGGATAGTTCGCCGCGACCCAATGGCTATGTTGCCATTCTGCGGTTATAACATGGCTGATTATTTTGCACACTGGCTTGAGATGGGCAAACGACTTAAAGACCCACCAAAAATATTCAGGGTAAACTGGTTCCGCCAAGGAGAGGATGGAAAATTCCTCTGGCCAGGTTTTGGTGATAATATTCGCGTTCTTAAGTGGATCGTGGACCGATGCAAAGGCAAAGGAGATGCTATTGAGACGCCTATTGGTTATATGCCAACCAAAAATGCAATAGACTTGACAGGCATAGAGGATAAGGTATCTGAGAAGACAATGGAGGAATTGTTATATATTGATAAAGATGCATGGTATGAGGAGTTGGATAGCCAAACTGCCTGGTTCCAACAATTCGGCTACTCACTTCCACTTGGTATATGGGAGGAACACGAGGCTCTTGCCGACCGTTTGACTAAATAAAAACAAGCCAAAGCTATTCGTCAAATATTTGCCCAATCTTTGGGGAAAGAACTACATGATAAGAATACCCTAGATTGGGTATTTTTGTGCTAATTGATAGCAAGTCGCTTATTCTAAATCCTTGTATTGGCTTGACGTCATACCTTCTCGTAAGTATAATTACCCATGTTTGTTTTTAAAGAGTGCGACCGAAGCTGGGCGGTCGAAAAAATAAGAAGGGAGAGCCGAATGAAGCAGGTTGATCCGAGTATCTTTAAAGCTTACGACATTCGCGGGATATACCCAGACCAATTCAACGAGGATGTTGCGTATCGAATTGCTCGGGCGGCCGCTCAAAAGTTGAAACCAAAGCTAACGGTTGTAGGACATGATATGCGAGTTCATAGTCCATCGCTCGTTGGCTCAGTTACCCAAGGATTGCTTGACCAGGGGAGCGATGTAATTCACATTGGCTTAACAAGCACACCCATGTATTATTACTCTGTAAATGTCTTGGAAGCCGATGCTGGAATGATGATAACAGCTTCCCACAATCCAGAAGAATACAACGGTTTTAAGATGACCGGTCCAAAAGCAATTCCTAGCATTGCTTTTGTAAGCAATCAAGAACTTTACAGGATTGCAAATGAAGGAAAATTTGAAACTCCCGAACGTAAAGGTCAATTTCGCGGCAGTGTTTCTACTTTGGATAGCTACGTTCAAGCCGTCCTTAGCGCCAGTGGTGTCTCCGATTTCGGCGGTCTCAAAATTGTTGTTGATGCAAGCAATGGCATGGACGGAATGATTCTGCCAAAGCTTTTTGAAGGGAAAAACTGCACTGTCTATCCACTTTACTGGGAGCTTGATGGTCGGTTCCCCCATCACGAAGCGAATCCATTAAAAGAAGAAACACTAACGGATTTAAAGAAAAAGGTTTTGGAAGTAGGGGCGGACTTTGGCGTAATGTTTGATGGTGATGGGGACCGAGTAGGCTTTGTGGATGAAAAGGCACAGACTATATCTGGAGATTTAATCACAGCTCTAATTGCTCGTGAAATGCTAAAAGAAAAACCTGGCGCAATTATAATCTATGATGTGCGCAGTAGCTGGGCTGTCAGGGAGGAAATTGAGAAAGCTGGCGGAGTCCCAATGATGTACAAAGTGGGGCATGGCCTTATAAAAGCAAAGATGCGAGAGGTAGGTGCGTACTTTGGTGGAGAGCTATCCAGCCACTACTACTTCTCAAACTTCTACGTAACCGATAATGGCGACCTGGCCATGTTGAATATAATAAAACTCCTTGTTCACGAACAAAAACCGCTTTCTGAGCTTGTTGCTCCAATAAAACGCTATTATCACAGCCCGGAGATAAACTCCGAAGTCAAAGACGTTGCTGCCAAACTTGCTGAGCTTAAAGAGCGGTACAAAGATGGGCGCATTATCGAACTTGATGGCCTTACTGTTGAGTTTGATGATTGGTGGTTCAATGTACGCCCGAGTCAGACAGAACCTCTCCTGCGCTTAAATGTTGAGGCAAAAACAAAGGAAAAAATGGAAGAAAAGGTCAAAGAATTGCTCGAAATAATTAGAAAGTAGCGTGGCTTTCTATGCTTGATGCGAAGTTTATTCGATCAAATCCTGATAAGGTAAGAGACGGCATTCAAAAGAAAATGATGGACGTCTCGGTTCTTGATGAGTTTTTGGAGGTAGACGCGCTTTGGCGCGGCAGACTTGCGGAAGTCGAGCAACTCAAGGCACTTCGGAATAGCGTTTCCGAAGAAATCAGCAGGATGAAGCGAGCTGGCCAAGACGCATCAGCCGAGATTGCTCGCATGCGTGAGGTTTCCGACCAAATTAAGGAGCTAGATGCGGAAGTACGGGAATTAGAAGACCGCCTCCAAAAAGCCCTTCTTATGATTCCAAACATACCCCACGAAAGTGTACCAATCGGCGAAGACGAGAAGGACAATGTGGTCATTAGAGAATGGGGGAAGCCAAGCGAGTTTGACTTTCAGCCACTTCCGCATTGGGAGCTTGCGGCGAGATTGGGATTGGTTGACTTCGAGCGCGGTTCAAAAATCACTGGCAGTGGATTTATCCTATACATGGGGCTAGGTGCACGGCTTGAGCGAGCGCTTATTAATTTCATGGCAGACCTCCATACTAGCAAGCATGGATACACAGAGGTCTTCCCACCTTTTTTGGCAAACCGGTCTGCAATGATTGGAACAGGGCAGATTCCTAAAATGGAATTCGACATGTACCGACTCCCCGATGACGATTTGTTCCTTATTCCTACAGCCGAGGTACCAATTACAAATATTTACCGCGAAGAGATACTGGATGGAAGAGAGCTACCTATCTATCTTACGGGCTACAGCGCTTGTTTCCGGCGAGAAGCGGGTGCTGCAGGGAAGGACACGCGAGGCTTACTAAGAGTGCATGAATTTAACAAGGTAGAACTAGTAAAATTCGTGCTCCCTGAAACGTCTTATGATGAGCTGGAAAAGCTAACCGCGGATGCTGAGAAAGTTCTCCAAGCACTTGAGATTCCATACCGTGTTAGGCTCTTGTGTACTGGTGACATGAGCTTCGCTAGTGCAAAAACCTATGACATAGAAGGCTGGGCACCGGGTGTTGAGCAGTGGTTGGAAATTTCGTCATGCAGTAATTTTGAAGATTTCCAAGCTAGGCGTATGAATTTACGCTTCCGACGCGAACCGAATGCCAAGCCCGAATTTGTCCATACCCTAAATGGTTCTGGTGTTGCATTGCCACGAACTTTTATTGCAATTCTAGAGAATTATCAGCAGGCAGACGGTTCGGTTGTTATTCCAGAAGTGCTTCGGCCTTATATGGGTGGTGTGGAAATAATCAAGCCTCAATAGAAAAAGAATGTTGCAAAATTTTATATAGTGAGCACTTGGTGAGAAAGAAGTATGTCTTGTATTTGCTGCATATTTCCAATCTCACCAACACATATTTTATCTTCAAGAGCAAAATATTCCACACTTGTTTGACATGCTATTATTTCTACACCACGTTCTTGAATCTTCATTAGTTGTTCGATTGCGTTTGACCCTTCTTGTGCCAAAGTAACGCCCTCGTTTAATAGAACAATATAGCGTGGCATTTGGGGGCGTTCGCTTAAGAGTTCTAAGAAATTGATAAGCAGTATACTTCCCAACTGCGGGTCTCCATGCCCTAATCCTGCTTGTCGTATCAGGATGACGTCACTTTTCATGGTTTGTGGCCTGTAAAAGCGCTGTTTTTAACGAATATACCCGCCTATTTCATATGTCTAAAATGGGAGCAGAAAAGGTGATGAAGTGTTTTACAAAACGACTCTTTATAAAAACATGGAAAGGTAATTGACAAGTATACTTGTCAAGCATACAATAGCAGAACAAGGCACAAGAAGTTTTTTGAGGGGGATTCAAATGCAATTTGGGTATGCTTTTGCTTTGGCGGCTCTGCTTGCATTTATGGTAATTCAGGGGCACGCGGATGGCGTTAAACTAGCTGAGAATGGCCGAAGCGAATACACAATCGTTTTATCAATGAATGCTTCGCCTTCGGAAAAACATGCGGCAAGAGAGTTATCAAACTTTTTGCATCAGATCACCGGAGCCCAATTTCCTATAGTAACAGAAAGTGAATGGAGCCCAAAGCGAATGATAGTCTTGGGCGATGGGAATACTGCTAAATCTTTGGGCGTTTTCATCAATATTAAAGACCTCGGAGATGAGGGTTTTGCAATTAAGACTGCAGGGCCCCATTTGGTGATTGTCGGTGGTCGGCTTAGAGGAACAATGTATGGTGTTTATGCGTTCCTGGAGGAGGTTCTTGGGTGCAGATGGTATACACCCAGCGTGAGCTATATACCCAAAAAGCCAACTGTAATTCTTGGGCCGCTTGATATAGTCCAGAAACCAGATTTCGAATATCGTGAACCCTATTACACAGGGGCTTTCGATGCAGATTGGGCCGCTCGTAACCGAGTTAACGGGAATGGGACGAAGCTAGACAAGACAAAGGGCGGAAAGGTAGAATATCATTACTTTGTTCATACCTTTGCTGCTCTTGTTCCCCTTGAAAAATATTGGCAAGATCATCCTGAATATTACTCAATGATTGATGGCAAGCGAACCAACGATCATACTCAACTTTGTATGAGTAACCCTGACGTTGTGAAAATAGCTACAGAGACTGTGTTTAGGTGGATCGAAGAGCGGCCAAGTGCGAAAATATATTCTGTTTCTCAAAATGATTGGTACAACAATTGTCAGTGTGAGAAATGTAAGGCTATTGATGAAGAAGAAGGTGCTCCATCTGGTTTGCTGCTTCGTTTTGTAAATGCTATCGCAGAAGAGGTAGAGAGGAAGTATCCAGACAAATTAATAGACACACTTGCATATCAATGGACGGAGAAACCTCCGAAGATTACCAAACCTCGCAGAAATGTTCGAGTGCGTATTTGCCCCATTTCAAACTGTCAGCATCATCCATATGAAAAATGCGAGAAAAATGCAGATTTTATGGAGAATTTGAGAAATTGGAATAAGATTGCCGATGTTCTTTACATTTGGCACTATAATACAGTGTTTCCGCATTACCTTATGCCTTTGCCTGACCTTGAGGAGCTTGCGGCGGACCTGCCAATGTATAAGAGGCATGGCGTAAAGGGCATCTTCTGCCAGGGGACTTATAATGCGGGTTGGGGTCCATATGGCGGTGCTGGATTTATGGATGATTTGAAGGCATATCTTATCGCTAAGCTTCTTTGGAATACGAAAGCAGATGCTAAGGCAGTAATAGCTGATTTTCTTAATGGGTTCTTTGGGAAAGCTGGGAAGCCCATTGGCAAGTTTTTAGATTTAATCCATGACAAAGTGAGAAAAGAAAACATTCATGGTGATATTTGGCAAGATCCAAATAAACCTTGGCTAACATCAGAGATTCTGGCGGAGAGTGAAAGGCTCTTTGACGAAGCAGAGAAAGCGGCTGACAATGAGGATGTTCTGAGACGAGTGAAGCATGCCAGGCTTTCTTTAGAGTATGTGAAAATATACCGTGAATGTAAACAAATAGGAGAAAAGGGAACGCCTGAGCAGAAGGCAGAAGCGTTAAAGCGTCTTGAGGACTTCATCGCTCGATGTAAAGCTGATGGAATAACCCAACTTTGCGAATGGACGGGAATTGATAACACATTTAACTCGCTTGCCGAACCATTAAGGAAGTAGTTATTTATTTGTACGGAAAACTAAATGATACTAATGCTTGATATAGCTCGCGTATCTAACCTTCCTTTGGAATGAAAAACTTCTGCGAGTTAAAAGTTTTCGTTTTTCAAAGGAAACACAACGTTTTGTATTACTTTTTGCGGCCGCTTTTTCGCTTAGTTTTAAGCCATTCGAGTAGTTTATTGAGGGAAAGAGCATTAAGAACATTTTGGGGTTCAGCCCATCCACGTCGTGCGGTGGCTACTCCATACTTGAGAACTGCATGAAGTTGGTCTGCGCTGTGGGCGTCTGAATTTATTGCCAACATTACGCCCATTTCTTTTGCCATTCGAGCATCTGTGTCCTTTAAATCTAAACGGTCAGGCATTGAATTAATCTCCATTGCCGTACCATTTTCAGCTGCCACACGAAAGACCGCCTCCAGGTCTAGATCGTAAGGGTCACGCTTGCCAAGAATTCGTCCAGTCGGGTGGCCAAGGATATCTATATTTGGGTTGCTAATTGCTTTGATAACACGCTCAGTAATAACGCGTCTACTCTGGCCCATCCCGCTATGGACGGATGCGGTTACCACGTCGAATTGTGCAAGCACATCATCGTCATAGTCTAGCGAGCCATCGGCACGAATGTTAACTTCAATTCCTTGAAGTATATGTATGTCAGGATATTTGCGATTGAGTTCGTCAATCAAAGTTCTTTGTTCAGAAATGCGGTCTACGCTGAGACCATGGATAAAGCCCATAGATACAGAATGGTCTGAAATCACAAGATATTCAAACCCGCGTTCGCGAGCTGATTTGACCATTTCCTCTAAAGTACTATGACCATCACTCCAGTCGGTATGTACATGTAAATCACCTTTAAGATCGGACTCCTCAATTAGGTGGGGTAGTCTGTGTTCTTGTGCTGCTTCAATTTCGCCCATGTCTTCACGAATTTCAGGGGGCATCCAGTCCATGCCAAGTGTTTCGTACATACTTTCTTCCGTCTCCCCAGCAATTCTCTTGCCGTCGGATATGCGGAAGATACCATATTCATTCATTTTTAAGCCTTGGCTTTCCGCAATTGTTCGCAAATGGATGTTATGTGCCCTTGAGCCTGTGAAATATTGCAATGCTGCGCCGTATTCATGTGGCTTTATTACACGCAAGTCAATTTGGAGGTTATCTGTAGTAACAACACTGCTTTTTGTTGGCCCTTTTGCAAGTACTTCTTTTACCATGGGCAAATTGACAAAGCGGTCCATTACTTTTTCAAGTTCGTCAGAGGAAGCAAGAAGATCAAGATCTCCGATAGTTTCTCGCATTCGGCGCAAACTGCCGGCAAGGTCAGCACGCTTTACTTCTGGGAAGCCGCGTAGCATTTCAAGGAATTCTAATGCAGTTGGTAGAGCTATTCCAAGCGGCGTTCGGCCTGTTCTAGCTTTCAAGCGTTCAATAGCGTTTAGAATGTTTTGTTCGGTCTTCTGGCTAATTCGCGGAATCTTTGAAAGGCGGTGCTCACGTGCTGCTTGCTCAAGTTTTTCAACAGAATCTATGCCTAACATTTCATAAAATAATTTGGCTTTTTTAGGACCAACGCCAGGTACCTCTAGTAATCTAGCAATTCCTGGGTTAATTTCTGATTTTAGTTGCTCATAATATTCGCAACGGCCGGTTTCGAGGTATTCAGATATTTTCGCGGCTATGCTTTCACCGATGTTGGGAACTTCGTCGAGCTCACCTCGAAGAGCGATATCCTCGACATCTTCTGTAAGTGATTCGATTACACGGGCTGCGTTGCGGTAGGCTCGAACTCTATATGGGTTTTCGCCCTTTATTTCGAGCATGTCGGCAATATTGTTTAGAAATTCTGCAATTTCGGTGTTGCGCATAGGGCTCTCTTTTGAAG
>JAIMAU010000033.1 GCA_023511795.1 Armatimonadota bacterium
GGGCAATCAACGAATTAATCGCCTCGCGCCAAATGTCAATAGCTGAACATGAACATACCATAAAAGGTCTTGAAAAATCGCTCTCAGAATTCAAGGCGATAATAGCCGAACTTGACGCAGTCATTAAAACTCTGGAGCAGCTTCGAGAGCTAGACCGACAGATTACTGGTAGAATTGCAAACCTTAGGCAATCAATCGAACGCTGTAAAGCTTTGCGCGAAAAAGTTGACAAGTTGCGAAAAGAGCTTGAAAAGGCAAAGAAAGACAGAGCCATTTATAACGATTTGGTTACTGCGTTTGGAAAGAAAGGAGTTCAAGCGCTTATTATCGAGAATGCAATTCCTGAAATTCAGGAAGAAGCAAACCGATTGCTCGCTCGAATGACCGATAATTCAATGCAAGTAAGCCTGGAAACATTGCGTGACAAAAAGACAGGTGGTACTGCTGAAACACTTGACATCAAAATTAGTGACGATATGGGAACCCGGAGTTATGAGCTTTACAGCGGGGGTGAAGCATTTCGTGTCAACCTTGCTCTTCGAATCGCACTCTCAAAGCTTCTTGCCCGCCGTGCTGGAGCCAGGCTTCAGACATTGATAATCGACGAGGGTTTTGGCACACAAGATGGCAAAGGAAGAGAAAAGCTCGTCGACGCAATAAACTCAATCAAAGATGACTTCGAGAAGATTCTAGTAATCACTCACATCGATGAACTAAAAGATGCATTCCCTACCCGCATTGAAATAACAAAGGACTTGCAGGGAAGCAAAATAAGCATTTCCTAGCTATTTGCTGCTTTTTGCGAGTACATTATCGGAAACAGCCGCTGAAGTTTCTTTTGTGCGAAAAGACACCAGAACACGCACCATTAGAATAACAACAAGAACTGCAAGAACCACGAGAGCAATATCTGCGCCCATTAATGCATTTGCCTTTGCAGGTAGGTACTTTGTCACGAAAAGATACACAAGTGCTGTCATCGTGGTTGCCATCATAAATAAAGCCGGCAAAAAAGCGAAAAGATGGCGTCTACCCTTCAATGCCAACCATCCAACCACAGACAATAATGTAAGAGCTGAAAGAAGTTGGTTAGCTGAACCAAAAATAGGCCACAGCGCAAGAATTGTATTTGTATAAGCAAAGAAAAGCATCAACCCAACAGATAATAAAGAATTAAAAATGTAAGTTTTCATAAACCACGGGGGATTCCTAAACAAGATAGCCCAAAGTTCCTCAAAAAGATAGCGATTGAGACGCACGGCGGTGTCCAGAGTTGTAATGACAAATCCCTCGACCAAAAGCATTCCGAAGATTGTTCCAAAAGCAGCAGGAATTCCCAGCGCATCATGAAGCAAACCACCCATCCCAACGGCAAATGCGGCTGCAGGATTCGACTGCCCTGACGCCCCAGGAAAAACAAACGATAAATAGTGTTTGAAATTGAGGCCGGCACCAACTGCAATAACAACTCCAAGCGCAAGAAGAGCTTCTAAAAGCATTCCTCCATATGCAATACTTTTTGCATGAGACTCCCGCAAAATCTGTTTTGATGTGGTTCCACCAGCAACAAGTGCATGAAAACCAGAACATGCCCCACAAGCAACGGTAATAAAAAGAATAGGCCATATTAATCCTAACTTTGCGGTCCCCTCAGCAACATTCCAACCCGGAGCACTTATCGGTATACCCCGAAATAGGGCTATTATTCCAGAAATAGCTAGCGCAGCTACACCTCCATAAAGCATAAATGCGTTTGTGAAGTCTCGAGGTTGGAGCACTAGCCATACGGGAATGCCTGCAGCAAAGACTGTATACACCGCAATAATAATCATCCATATATTCTTGTCGATGCTTACAGGATATCTTAGACCCATAAGCACCGAGAATATGCAAATCCCAAGCGCAAAGAGAGCCATAAAATTCACATTTGCCTTTCGCTTGTAAAGAAGATAACCGATAAATGGAGAAAAACAAGTAATGATAATTACCGAAGTTGAGGCAATGCCACCAATTCTCGCATTCACAACCCCGTTGACTACGGTTGTTTTAAGCAAAGTTTGGCCACTTGTCATTCGAAGAATCTCAAGAGGTACTAATGATGTGAGAGCAGTCGCAGTTATTTGAAGGAATACTGATGTTACCATCAAGATCATTACAATAGTAAAAGCAATAAACAGCAGAAAACCAGCGCGCCCTAGTGTCTGCTCTGCAACTTCGGCCATGGACCTACCTTTCTCGCGAATACTTGTCAGCAATGCAGAATAATCATGCACTGCACCAACAAAGATACTCCCAAATACAATCCATAGCCATACGGGGATAAACCCAAAAATCATGGCCATTGTGGGACCCAAAATCGGGCCTGCACCTGCAATTGAAGCAAAATGATGACCAAAAAGCACAAGCGGCTTTGCAGGAACATAATCCACGTCATCGCACATTTCGCAAGCTGGGGTTAAACGCGAATCATCTACGCTAAAAATATTAGCAATATAGCGTCCATAGAACTTGTAAGCAAACAAAAATAGAGGAACTGCAGCAACAAACAGAAGGCCGGCATTCATGCTAATGCTCCCTTCTAATGGCTCTCTGCGAAGATGGCTCGCAGCTGGGCTTCTTGGTCAGCATTAACTAGGGCTATTACGCTGTCGCCTTCCTTAAACACCACATCAATGTTTGGAAGGATTGCATGACCATCTCGAACAATCGAAATAATTAATGCGTCCTGGGGAAGGACAACCTGGTTTATCCTCTTTCCAACAACCGGTGATTTGGGCCCAAGATCTACTTCGACAATTTCAATGTTTCCACGCTGAAGAGGAGCAAGCGGAATAACCTCATCCGTTTCGATTTGTTGCTCAATTAGATTGAAGATTATCTTTGTACTGCTTACCGTTGCGTCAATGCCAAGCATTTCGAAAATATCTTCATTTTTGGGATTGTTTACACGAGCAATCGTGCGAGGTACGTGGAACTTCCGTTTCGCCATCTGACAAATAACAAGATTATCTTCGTCGTCTCCTGTTACAGCCACCACAACATCGGCTCGTTCCATCCCAACCTCTTTCATTGTCGAGACTTCGCAAGCATCTCCCCACGTAACTACTTCACCGAGGTCCTCCGAAAGATAATCTGCACGAGAACGATCTTTTTCCAAAAGGAGTACCTCATGCCCAGCGTCAATCAAAGCTCGTGTTAAATAATGTCCTACTTTTCCGCCGCCAGCAACTATTATGTACATTTTATCATCCCCACTTCTTAAATGACTGGATCCTCAGGATTGAGGGCGCAGTAATCAGCCATTGCCCCCAATTCCTTTCCCAACAGTGTATCTTTGATTAATCGCGCGCCAACAACGGTTGTGCAAATAGTCTGAAGCCCAAGCTCGCGATATGCGTATGCTCGAATTGGGTCGTAAATTCGAGCAATAACTTTAGGCACATGGAATTTCTCTTTCGCTATTTGAACCGACATAATGTTCGTGTTGTCGCCGTTGGTCACTGCAATAAATGCGTCTGCATCCTTTATACCAGCTTTCAGCATAACTTCCTCGTCAATTCCATTGCCTAAAACCATTTTGCCCTTGAAATCGGGCCCAAGTCTGCGAAATGCTGTGCTTGTGCGGTCAATTATTGTTACATCTTCTCCATCCCTTACCAACGAGCGAGCAAGAGTGGAGCCAATGCGACCGCAACCGAGAATAATTACTTTCATTCCAACTGTGCCTCCTTATCCCTGAAATTATGCGCTTTCTGTTAATCTACGTCAAGACCCGTGTTGACAATAATAGTCGCGTGTGGTATACTACCCATTGCTGAAAATAATGAAGCAAATAGTGCGCTTGTAGCTCAGGGGATAGAGCGAAAGGTTGCGGACCTTTAGGTCGGGGGTTCGAATCCCTCCAAGCGCGCCATCCTTTTTCAGACTTTATTTGTAGTCGGACTTCTATCGTTGCATAATTAAAAATTTGTTCTTTTAGTGCCCTTGTAGCTCAGTGGATAGAGCGCCTCCGTCCTAAGGAGGGCGTCGGGAGTTCGATTCTCTCCAAGGGCGCCATCATCAAGGAATGGTTGATGGTTAATGGTATTAATAAAATGCGAACCATTTACCGTCAACCATTCCTCATTTCTAAAATGGAGAGGTGCGGGAGTGGTTTATCCGGGCGGTCTCGAAAACCGTTGTGGCGCTCGCGCCACCGTGGGTTCGAATCCCACCCTCTCCGCCATTACCTCAGTTGACAAACTCAGCCTTCCCATGTTACCGTAACTCCATGCAATGAGAATTTAGGGGTTGGCCAAATGGGAAAGCCAATCAGCTCTCACATCCACCTCAAACTATGTATTCTCGTTGTAATAATTACAGCAGTCGCTTTTGCGCAGGTCGTCGGACATAAGTTTGTAAGCTACGATGACAGCAAGTATGTTACTCTTAATCCTCACATCCGCAACGGAATCACCTTAACCACAATCGCTTGGGCCTTTACGACCTTTCGTGCAAGCAATTGGCATCCGTTGACCTGGCTTTCTCATGCGCTGGACTGCCAGCTTTATGGTTTGCACAACGCTTGCGGCCATCATGTAACAAACTTGCTTCTACATTTGGCGAACGTAGCTCTGCTTTTTTTCCTTTTTAGCAAAATGACTGGGGCAGTCTGGCAGAGCGCATTCCTAGCCATTCTTTTTGGCGTGCATCCACTCCATGTTGAGTCAGTCGCTTGGGTGGCAGAGAGAAAAGACGTATTAAGCACTCTCTTTTGGATGCTCACCATATTCGCATATATTCAATATTCTCAATCTCCAAAAACCAAAACCTACATCTCGGTAATTACTTTTTTCACTCTTGGGCTAATGTCAAAGCCAATGCTTGTAACGCTTCCGTTTGTGCTTTTGTTACTCGACTATTGGCCACTCAAACGAATGAATATTGGCCCCCCATCGAAATCTTCAAGCAAAATTACAAAGCTTGTGCTAGAAAAAGTGCCGCTCTTTATTTTAGCAGCCTGTTCCTCTGCTATGACATTCATCGCTCAGCGAATAGGAGGATCTGTTGCAACAGTAGAAAGCTTTACGGTCGGCGTCAGAGTAGCTAATGCGCTTGTATCATATGTTAAATATCTAGTAAAGACGATTTGGCCACATAATTTGGCAGCATTTTATCCACACCCGAACAACACAATCCCAACCTGGCAAGTATTTGGCTCATGGATAATAATACTTGCAATAACAATTTCCGTTTTCAAAGTTATCAAAAAACGTCCCTACCTCATGGTAGGCTGGCTCTGGTATCTCGTCACTCTCATACCTGTCATTGGTTTTATTCAAGTTGGCTTCCAGGCAATGGCAGACAGATACACTTATATTCCATTAATTGGCATCTTCATAATAATTGCATGGGGAGTTCCGGATTTAGTCGGAAGAGTAGGGGCGAGCAGAATAAAACAAGATTCAACAATTAGCCCATCCTCAAGGTCTACCATTCTACCATTTGCATCCAGTCTCGTTACCTTAACCTTAGTAATTCTTACATGGCACCAAGTACGATACTGGAAAGATACGATTACATTATTCGAGCATGCGATAGCCGTGACAAAAGGCAATTATGTTGCACACAATAATCTCGGCCAAGAGCTGAGTTCGATTGGTGAATTGGATAAAGCAATCGCCCATTACAGATTGGCTATTAAAAGCGACCCTGACCCGGGACTGGCATACAATAACCTTGGGGCTGCACTTGCGCAATTAGGCAGGATTTCTGAAGCAATGGAAGTATTTCACCGAGCTGTGGAAAGCGACCCTGAATGCTGTGAAGCATATGTGAATCTTGGGCGTGGATACAGTTTGCAGGGTGATTTAATCAAAGCCAAGCAAAATCTTGAAAAAGCGCTGGAAATTGACCCTGAAAACTCGGCCGCTTATTTGGAAATGGGCAATGTACTCGGCCGCCAAGGAATGTATGCGAAAGCTGAAGAGTATTTTGCAAAAGCAATCTATCTAAACCCAAATTCTGCCGAGGCACACAGTAATATGGGCGTTATCTACCGCAAAACAAATAGGCTAGACAAGGCGATAGCAGAATTTAGAGAAGCTATTCGCTTAAAACCAGATTTGCCAGCGCCTTACCACAACCTTGCATTTATTTACTATACTAGAGGCGATATCAAAACCGCTTGGGATGTTATTCAAGAAGGAGAAGCCAACGGCGTAAATCCAAATCCAATGCTTGTGCAGGCCCTCTCCCGCGCAATGCCTAAACCATCATTGACAGCACAGCCTCCGCCGTGATAGCTTATACTTCGCAAACCACGAACTTATTACACACAGGCAGCATAACCACATGCGAAGAATGCCGACTTCAAAAATAGCTCGACCCAAAAAGTCGAATTTCGAAAATTATGGTCTTTCCCCCTATAAAGCATGGGGTGTGATAGTTTTAACGATACTCCTCATAGGGTTTCTCCGCGCTCGATTATTGAACGTTCCCCTTGAGCGCGATGAAGGTGAGTATGCTTATATGGGTCAGCTTTTGCTCCAAGGAATCCCTCCATATAAGCTTGCCTACAGCATGAAACTCCCAGGCATCTACGCTGTTTATGGTGTTATTATGGCAGTTTTTGGCCAAACAATAACTGCTATACACCTCGGTCTTTTGCTCGCCAACGTCATAATAATAGTTCTTTTATTTTTAATCACCAAGCGAATAGCTGACAATTGGGCTGGAATCACAGCGGCGATTGTATTTGCTGTTCTATCTATAAGCCCACTTAGCCACGGTTTGGCTGCAAATGCAGAGCATTTTGTGGTTCTCTTTGCACTTGGCGGCATCCTCTGCATGTTAAAGGCTATCGAATCGCAACGACTGCATAGTTTCTTTTTGAGCGGGCTACTTTTGGGCTTTTCAATGTTGGTTAAGCAGCATGGTGGATGCTTTGCTATTTTTGCAGGACTATTTATTCTTCTTACCGGGTTAAGAAAACAAACCACTTCCGTCCGAATTTTAGCGCAACAGGCAGGTTTATATATATGTGGCTTGTTTCTTCCGTATGGCTTGGCATGCTTGTTCCTTTTCGCTAAGGGAGTTTTTGACAATTTTTGGTTTTGGACGGTTATTTACTCAAAACAGTATGCTACTAGATTACCACTTTCGATAGGGGTTAAGTATTATTTTTCAGATGCCATAGAGAACGTCTTCAAGCCCTCGTTTTTGATATGGATTTTGGGAATTTTTGGATTTGCAGCATTGTTTGACCCCAAAATACGGCGCAATCATATTTTTATAATAGGGTTCACGCTGTTCTCATTAATTTCCGTTTTCCCAGGATATTTTTTCCGCAGGCACTATTTTATCT
>JAIMAU010000034.1 GCA_023511795.1 Armatimonadota bacterium
CTTCAGTTCATGCAGCTTGAAATTACTAGGCAAAATGTCCACGTTCGCCAAAACTTCAGCTATGACCTGCCAAGAATTTTGGCGGATGACAAACAGCTCGAACAAGTATTACGCAACATCATTTTAAATTCTCTTCAGGCGATGCCAGATGGCGGAAACTTGTATGTGGACACAGCCCGAGCAGACAATGCAGTTCGAATTATCATAACAGACACAGGCTTGGGAATACCGAGCGATAAAATCGAAAAAATTTTCGTGCCATTCTTCACGACGAAAACAAAAGGAACAGGCTTGGGGCTTTCGATAGTCCGCAAAATTATAGAAAACCACGGCGGTACGATACGGGTGCAAAGCGAAGTAGGAAAAGGAACAACTTTCGAGATAACCTTGCCTATAAGGAGCGATAGAGCTAGAATTTTGTCTTCGGAAGTTGATACCATAACACAAAGAGAGGAAGCAGAGTTATTAAGACGTAGCCATCAACGTGAGATTCCCACGTAAAAGAACCCATCATTAGTAGGAAGGAATGGTATGGAAAACAATAAGATAATACTCATAGTTGACGACGAACCGAATATTAGACGCGTGCTCGACGCTGTTTTTACAAAGGAAAAATACCAAGTATTTACCGCTGAGAATGGCAAAAAAGCCCTCGACATAATTGCAACGGAGCCGGGGTTGTCTGTTATGCTTTGTGACCTCATAATGCCTGACCTTAATGGCATTGAGGTTCTCAAAGCGGCAAAAGAGCTAAATCCCAATTTATCGGTTGTTATGATAACAGCCCATGGCACAATCAAGAGCGCAGTTGATGCAATGAAGCTTGGGGCTTTCGATTATGTAACAAAGCCCTTCGATATGGATGAAATTAAACTAATTGTAAAAAACGCTTATGAACGTAGCCGTCTTCTGGGCGAAAACATCGAGTTAAAACAAGAGCTAAAAGCGCGCTACCGTTTCGACAATATTGTCGGAAGCAGCACGAAAATGCAGGAAGTTTATAAAATCGTAGAGCGTGTTGCAAATAGTAATGCAACTGTGCTAATCCGAGGTGAAAGTGGAACAGGTAAGGAGCTAATCGCTCGCGCAATACATTACAACAGTCCAAGAAGCTCAAAACCGTTTATCGCAGTATCATGTGCTGCCTTACCTGAAACGTTGCTAGAAAGTGAGCTTTTTGGTCATGAAAAAGGCGCATTCACAGGAGCGATAGGTCAAAAGGCTGGTCGTTTTGAACTTGCCCATCAAGGAACTTTATTCCTTGACGAAGTTCCGGAGATATCCCCGTCTGTGCAAGTAAAACTACTTCGAGCTCTGCAGGAAAGAGAGTTTGAACGAGTTGGCGGCACAAAAACAATAAAAGTAGACGTTCGCGTAATTGCAGCGACTAACCGCAATTTAGAAGAACTCGTTGAACATGGACAATTTCGCGCCGACCTTTATTATCGCCTACAAGTTATTCAAATTTTCCTCCCACCTCTTAGGGAGCGGCGAGAGGACATACCTGAACTCGTTGAATTCTTTATTAATAAGTATAACAAAGCAAACAATAAAGAAGTTAAAGGCGTGAGTTCCCAAGTTATGGACCTTTTCATGAAATATAATTGGCCAGGAAACGTTAGAGAATTAGAAAACGCAATTGAGCGAGGAGTTGTACTTACAGAACCTGGTGCCGATTTAATAACTCCAGACCTACTCCCCATGACAATTCAGGTAGCAGCTGAAACGTCATAGCAATAAGCACAAGATTAAAGAGGTTTTGCTCAAAAAGGGTCTTTTGTACAAAGAGACCCTTTTTCCTTTTTTGAATTTTTTAAAAATTCAACCATTAAACACTTTTATCCTACACCAATGGCATAGTTTATGCAGTTAAACCAATCGGGAGTAGGGTATAAGACAAACTTAAGAAGCCAATTTTTGGCAATTGTGCGCGACAGTAAAAATGCCTGGCCAACTGTCGGAAGCTTAGTAATGGGGGCTCGGGAAAATGATTAGAAAACGCAACATACTGGTCGCGGACGACGAGGCTAATCTCTGCAAGATTCTTGAGGCAGAGCTGAAAAATGCAGGATATGCAGTAACCGTGGTTCATGATGGGGTACAGGCTGTCGAAAAAGCTAGAGAAATAGATTTCGACATTATTGTCCTTGATTTGCGAATGCCAGAGATGGATGGCCTCAACGCACTGCGGGAAATTCGCAAACATGATAAGGAAACTCCTATCATAATAATGACAGCTTATGAGAATCACGACACAATGGCCAGTGCCCTATCAATGGGAGCCACTGCCTGCATTAATAAACCATTTGATTTGGACAGCATTACTGCCCTTGTGAAAGCCACTCTCGACGATGGAAATGGCCAGAAATCAGTAGATTGGTCAGGGTCAGTGCGCACAGTATTCTTCAATAAAAATCAGCCGGTGCTAGTTGAAGTCCACGATGGTGAGTATGTTGGGCAATATCACAGCAGGATAGAAGATAAAGATGACCGGACACTGACCATACTTTGTCCGACAAGCGGAGGGAGCCATATTATTTTGAGCCCAGGCACACCGGTTTCTATTGGACTTGCCGGCGAAGATGCGTTCTATAGCTTTGAGACGACAGTTCTTGCCCAGCGAGAGAATTATCTTCCACTTATAGTTCTAAGCAAACCTTCGGTAATCTACCGTGTTCAGCGGCGAAAGCATGCGCGAATACCTGCGAAAATTGCTGTAGACATGGCGCTTGTGGAAAAAACCGGAGAAAACGACGAAAATTCTACGATAGGCCCTGTTTTTACGGTTTATACTGAGAATATTGGCGCTGGTGGACTGAAGATAGTAACCTGCCAAAGACTTCCCGACGGAGCAACGGTAAGAATATGGGCTTCCAATGTGCCTGGCTTAGGCGAGCTTACGGGAACCGGTCGAATTACACGTGCACAGAAGATATCTGTGAACAGCCATGAAGACTGGGAATATGGCATTCAATTCACAAAAATAGCCGATGAGGTGCGACATACACTTGCTCAAGTGGTTGAGTCGAAAGTAACTGCTTGATTCTGATAACAACTAAGCAAAAACAGCCTAGCGATCATTAAGTCGCTAGGCTGTTTTGTTATCTGCATCGAAAATATACTATATTTTCTATCGCTATATCGCTTGAAATCGATTTGTTTGACTACATTCTCAGCCAATGATATACTCGATTCAAACCAAAACCAAGGAGGATTCCAAGGTGAAATGTGCCAGGTGTGGAGCTGAAATACCAACAACTCAGGGCGGCACGAGGTTTTGTCCGTCTTGTGGAGCACCCATCTCATTAAGCCGCCCTGAAAGCGCAAGCTCGGCTTCTCTGCCAAAGAAAAAGCTAACAATATGGGCTGTTGTCGCATCAATTTGCATAGCAAGCATTGTACTCGGCGCTGTGGTTCTTGCAAGAAGAGGCGGTAGGGTAACACAAATCCCTGAAGTACCCTCTGTTAAACAGCCGCCAGTTACACAGCAAACAGGGCTGCCTGAAGCAAAACAGCCTGGTGTGTTGAAAACCGATGTAGAAAAACCACCTCTTAGCGCAAAAACCCCTGAAAAAAACGCTCCTCCGCCAGAAGTATTGGCGTATCTTGAACATCTAAAGAAGGTCGAGGAAGCTCGCGTTGGACTTAAGGAAAAAGAAGAAGCAGAACTTATCAACATGATGGTTCACATTCAACTGGATCCCCTGAAAGAAGTTCTGAGTTGGTCTGATACTGACACATTAAACAAAAAAGAAGAAGACCCCCAGCAGAAAGCAATAAGAGAGATGAGCGAACTATCAAAAGAGTGGCAGCAACTGGCAAGATTTTTTGTTTCGGTTCGGCCGCCAGAACCATGCCACAATCTTGCCACAAAGTATTCCGAAATGTTGGCAGACGTAATCTCTTCGGTTGGTGATATTCAGGATTTCTTGCGCAAGGCTGATGTTAGTACCTTGATAAAAATGCAAGGCAAAAGCAGCAGAATAGACCAAAAATTGAGCGCAGCTGATGAAGAACTAGGAAAAGTCTGTAGCCAATATGGAATTGAAAAGAGCTTTTCAATTCAGCCGGATGCCGGAATGTCACCTTTGTTCAATATAATTCCTCGTAAATAAAATAAACATACGGTAATTCTCGAAAGG
>JAIMAU010000035.1 GCA_023511795.1 Armatimonadota bacterium
CCATGGCAACGCCTGAAAATATTTTCAAAGCCCTCGGAGACACGACCCGTATACGAATAGTTCAAATGCTTGCCCAAAATGGCGAAATGTGCGTTTGCAAAATCATGGAAGAACTTTCCATGACGCAGCCGGCAGTATCACACCATCTAGCCTGCCTCAAACATGCCGGAATTGTGCGTGCTAGAAGGCAAGGCCAATGGATTCACTATTCCCTTTGTCCCTCTACTTTGGGAGACATTGCGCTCAGATTCCTCGAGGATTGCCTTGCAAAAATAGACACCAAATCAAAAACAAGCGCAATGTGCTGCACAGGAACGGAGAAAAACCATGACGAGCGCTGATGAAAATTACTGGATACCAAATCCAGGCTATAAGGTCAAGCCGCCCTCAAACTACCCACCAGAGGAAGGCCGATATTTGCGAGGCAACGACCTATCGCCTGCAGCTTTGTGTGTTATACTTAAATGGCCACAAGAGGAAATTCCTAAACCCATTGAGCACTTGGTACGTGTAGGCGTGGAATCAGGTGCAGCGCTTGCTGGCACTCTTCAAACTGAGAATATAGGCATTGAGAAAATAATTTGCAACATAGTCGCCAATCCAAACATACGCTATCTCATAGTATGCGGCCCGGAATCGCCTGGCCACCTAGTAGGGCAAAGCTTAGTAGCGCTTAGTCTCAATGGCATAGGAGAAGATCATCGAATAATTGGCTCAAAATCCCCAACACCATATTTATACAACATTTCGCTCGAAGCTATTGAACAATTTCGAAAACAGGTAAAAATTATTAATCTTATCAATGAAGGAAACGAAAACGTAATTGCAAAAGCCATCTGGTCATGTTATCAAGAAGAACCTACACAATTTGGCGAGCACGTACTCTTTGACCCTGGGGCATTTCCCAAAGAAGCCATCTCATCCTCAATTACATGGAGAGTAAAACAACCGTGGTATGCACCACGAAATGAAAATGAATGGGCTGCTATAGAGCAATTGGAACGATTGATTGCAGAAATCAAAGCAAAACAGGAGGCAAAAAAGCGTGAGTATACCTAGTTCGGCAAGTAAGAAGTTGTCTTTTCTAGACAGGTATTTGACCCTTTGGATCTTCCTTGCAATGGCATTTGGGGTGTTGCTAGGGTATTTTGCACCAGGTGTCGCCGGGCTTATCAACAGGTTCCAAGTAGGAACAACAAGCATCCCCATCGCAATAGGCCTAATTTTAATGATGTACCCGCCACTTACGAAAGTACGCTATGAAGAGATGGGGCGGGTCTTTCGAAAACCCAAACTCCTCGCGCTAGCACTCCTCATGAACTGGATTATTGGTCCATTCGTTATGTTCGCGCTTGCCATTCTGCTCCTGCGGAATTACCCCCAATATATGGTCGGCGTCATATTAGTAGGCTTGGCGCGCTGCATTGCCATGGTAATTGTATGGAACGAACTAGCCGAGGGCGACCGCGAACTCGCAGTTGGATTGGTAGCTTTCAATGCCGTATTTCAAGTACTTTTTTATGCAATTTATATGTGGTTCTTCATCACCTTTTTGCTGAGCGCACTAGGGTTGGTGAAAGGACTGGACGTAAGCATATCCATCGCAGAAGCAGCAAAGACAGTTTTCATTTACCTTGGAATCCCATTTATAGCTGGAATAGTAACTCACTTTTCTGTGCAAGCTTGGAAAGGGCGTGATTGGTTCGAGAACGTATTCATGCCGAGGATAAGCCCAATCACGCTAATAGCATTGCTCTTCACAATTGTAGTAATGTTCTCGCTCAAGGGTGAATATATAATTCAGCTTCCGCTTGATGTTGTGCGAGTAGGCATTCCGTTAACTCTCTACTTCTTTGCAATGTGGTTTGTCACATTCTTCATCGCTCGAAAGACAGGAGCTTCATATGGCGAAGTTACTGCAGTATCGTTCACTGCAGCAAGCAATGACTTCGAACTTGCTATTGCAGTAGCAGTCGCGGTGTTTGGAATTGGATCGAAGCAAGCATTTGCCACCGTCATTGGCCCGCTGGTTGAGGTTCCTGTACTCATTAGTTTAGTAAACGTTGCCTTGCACTTCCGAAGAAAATACTTTGCCGCCTGCGAGACAGGCAGGAGTACAACACCATGAGAAGGTTTGAGCCGCTAATTGCTGTCACTTTCATAATTGCAATGCTGGCGATTGCTCATGCTGAATCACAAAATTCTGAAAAGAAACCCCCAGCTCTCAAAATCGGCGCGCCAGCACCGGACTTTAAGCTAAACGACCAAAACGGCAAATCTTGGAAGCTTTCGGACCAGAAAAAGAAAACGGTAATAATAAGCTTTGGATTCATTAGTTGCATATGCGGTCGGGCGGCTTTAAAAGAAATTCAAGGCTTACAAGAAAAGTATGCATCGCGTGGGCTTTGCATTGTACACGTAAACACCGAACCGTGGATGTGTGAGGCTGATCCTTCATACCTATCCACTTTCGCCAGAGAGAACAAAATAACATTTCCACTCTTAATTGATAAAGAACTCAGTGTTTCCTCTTTGTATCCATCGGAGTCCATGCCCTTCTTGTGTCTAGTGGACGCAAAGGGAATTCTTCGTTTTACATTAGCAGGCCATCCTGAAGATTACGTAAAGAAGGTAACAGAACAAGTAGAAAAATTTCTACCTCAAGTACAAAAAAACAAGAAATCTGACAACCAAAAACCGTCACAAGATAGCAAAACAAAATCATGAGGTGAAGTAT